>JARRRC010000442.1:0-2523 GCA_037381105.1 Desulfobacterales bacterium | reverse complement strand
CCGCTTCGAATATAACGGAAAAAATTCGAAAACTGGGACCCAACCCGGTTAAATCCGCTTCCACGGATAAAGCATCCAACGCGGCATAATTGCAACTTTAATATAAAGGAGAGTGAACAACAATGATCACTGCTGAACGTAAACCAATGGAAGAGCTCATTGAATACCTGAGGCCCTACCATCGCATTCTGCTCGTGGGATGTAACGAGTGTGTGACGGTGTGCTCGGCCGGGGGAAGAAAGGAGGTTGGAATTTTATCTTCCGCCCTCCAGATGGCATTTATGAAAGCAGGAAAGACTCTTGAGGTGAAAGAAATGACCCTCGAAAGGCAATGCGATCCTGAATATGTCGAAGAGCTTGTCAATCAAATTGATCAAGTGGAAGCGGTTATGTCCATGGCCTGCGGCTGCGGCGTTCAGGAGATTGCCAGGCGGTTTAAAACCAAACCGGTTTTCCCGGCTGTGAATACGGAATTCATGGGTGCTTCGGAACGACAGGGCGTTTGGGCCGAAAGATGCCAGGGGTGCGGAGACTGTGTTTTGGGATTGACCGGAGGGATCTGCCCCATTGCACGGTGCTCAAAGCGACTGTTGAACGGCCCCTGCGGTGGATCCACAAACGGCAAATGTGAGGTGGACCCGAATATTGAATGCGCTTGGCAGCTCATTTGGGATCGGATGAAAGCGTTGGGGATTGAGGATCGATACGAGGAAAATATAGCGGCAAAAGACTGGCGAACAGCCCGTGGCGGCGGACCCCGTAAGATAATAAGAGAGGATTTGGTAAAATGAAGACCGAAAGCGTACTGGAAAAAGTTTTTACTTCAGGCGAGTTGGCGGTGACATCCGAATGCGGACCTCCACGAGGTGCCGTGCCGGAAAAGATTATTGAAAAAGCCAAAATGCTTCAAGGATATGTGGATGCGGTCAATGTTACGGATAACCAGACAGCGATGGTCCGGATGTCCAGCTTTGCCGCCTGCGTGTTTATTAAGCAACTGGGAATGAACCCCATCCTTCAAATGGTGACCAGAGACCGCAACCGGTTGGCCATGCAGGCGGACATTCTGGGCGTCTATGCACATGGCATAGATACCATGCTTTGTTTGTCGGGCGATCACCCCCATTTTGGTGATCACCCCATGGCGGCCAATGTGCATGACATTGATTCCATCCAGTTCGTTCAGATGGTCAAAGACATGCGGGATGACGGTAAATTCCAGGGGGGAGACGATATTCTAAATCCACCGAAAATGTTTATCGGTGCGGCAGCCAATCCCTTTGCGGATCCTTTTGAACTGCGGGTCGCACGTTTGGCTAAAAAAATTAAGGCGGGCGCCGATTTTATTCAGACCCAATGCATTTACAACCTGGATAAGTTTGAGAAATGGATGGAGGGTGTCCGGGACAGAGGACTTCATGAAAAGGTGAATATTATGGCCGGAATTACGCCCATGAAAACCGTTGGTATGGCCAAATACATGAAAAACAGGGTGCCTGGAATGGATGTGCCGGATGAAATCATTAAGCGTATGGCCGGTGTCCCCAAAGAACAACAGCCGGATGAAGGCATAAAAATCAGTGTGGAAGCCATCGACCGGCTGAAAACCGTAGAAGGCGTGAAAGGATTCCACATTATGGCGATTGAGTGGGAGCAGAAGGTTCCTGAAATTGTCGAAAGAGCCGGACTTCTTCCAAGGCCCAGAATTGATCTTTAATTCAATTTTTCATTATCTAAAAGAAACGATTAACCCATTATCAATATAAGAGGAGGAAAATCAATGAGTGACAAGCAACATATCTTGGTGGTAGACGATGATCCCGATCTGGTTGAGTCGATTACCATGAAGCTGGAAAGCAATAATTTTCGCGTAACCAAGGCTTATGATGGGATTGAAGCCTGGGAAAGAATTAAGGAAGATCGGCCGGATCTGATCCTTTTGGATGTCATGATGCCCAGAAAGGACGGGTATGCGGTATGCGACGAAATCAAAAGGGACGCTCAATACAAAGATATCACGGTTGTACTGCTTACCGCCGTGGGAGATGCCGTAACAACAACCAACTATACCCATTTCGGCGGCAAAACAACACTGGCTGAAGATTTTATTCCAAAACCGGTCGATTTGGATAAACTGATGGACATCGTAAAAGATAATTTCGGATAGATCTGACTTTACTTGCAGAATTTGTCATGTACTGCCGAAATTACAGGGAATACGAATGTTCATCAGATGAATGGACAAACACCGCGTATGGGAATAACGGAGTGGCGGAGTGTTGAAGCGGTAAACTTGTTTTGATGTAATTTACTACTCCTGCACTCTGAAATCCGAACAAGCGGTTTCGTATGGATTCGGCATCAGAAATTAAACTGGAACATCCTAAATTCCCATGTAAGTTTCCTATGGACAATACCGGCGAAGTTATCGAGAAAAAAGTACGGATCAACGGCATCAAACTCAGCACGGAATTGGTTCAGGTCCATATTTTTAATCTTTTCTTCCCACAGGATTCCAGGGCG
>JARRRC010000441.1:0-2526 GCA_037381105.1 Desulfobacterales bacterium | reverse complement strand
ATTACCGGAAAGCCGAACCGTCAGCTGCCCGCCGTTATTCATCGATTCTATGGCATTGAGATACAGGTTCAGAAGAACCTGGTTGATTCTATCCGGATCAATCAACGTCTCTTTTAAATCGGGATCAAAGTCGGTTTTAATGGTGATGTTCGCTTCGGATGCCTGCCTTTCAATCATCCTCAGAGAGTTTTCTAAGAACATTCTAATTTGATTCGGTTCTTTCGAAACAGTGATGGGCCTTGCAAACTCATGGAGCTGACCCACCACCCTGTTCAACCGGTCGACCTCCTGTATCATGAGGTTTGAAATCTGCTGATTTTCAGGCACATCACGATATCTTTCTTTGAAATAGGTTGCAAAACCCTTGAGTGAACTTAAAGGATTCCGAATTTCATGAGAAACACCCGCTGCCAGCCTCCCGACCGATGCAAGGCGCTGGCTCCTGATAATCTCTTTTCTTAAGGCGCGAACTTCACTGAGATCTTTAAACAAAACGACATATCCGATAAATGTTCCGTCTTCATCATGGAGCGGCGTCGCACTGACTTCCAGGGGAATCATTTCCCCTTCTTTGACTTTACAGTCAATCTCTTTTTCCACAACCCCGTTTTCCGCATCCAGATTCTCCAGCAACTGCCACAATTCAGCCGGCAGCGACGCTTCAGCATATACCCCTGTCACTTCCTCCGGCAAACGTTTTAAAATGGATGCCGCCGCATTGTTCAGAGAGGTTATTCTCTGCCGGGTATCCAGCGCCACCAGACCAATGGGCATATTTTCCACAAGATTGTCTGAAAATGCCTTGATTCTTAAAAGGGACAACCGTGTGACCCGGTAACTCTGAGCCATAAAAAGCAGGATAATTCCGGCAAATCCGATCAATAGAAGGATAATTCCCATGATAACGGTATGCCGGGTATCCGATCGAATGGCGTCCTCAACCGACGTCATGTCAAGCCCTACAAAAATAATCGGTTTGGAGGGCGGAATATTAAACCGTTCATCCATCCCATGCTGAAACCACATGTGCATCATCATGTGGGCGGGACCCATACCCGGTCCTCCTTCAATGGGAGAAAATTCACTAAAAACTTCAAATACCTTCTTTCCGTCAGGTCCTCGGACGATCCGCCATCGAACATTTTTGGAATGTGAAATTTTTTCGAGGTTTAATCCTTTTCCATGTTTTTGTCCGATATATCTGGGATTATCATGAGCGAGAATCATCCCTTTTTCATCAGTGACCAGAAGATAACGAATATCGGACTGCTGGGCGGTTTCGGTAAGCAGTTTCTGCAGCTGTGATGCATTCCAGCTCATTCCCAATCCAGTCCGTGTGCCTGCTTCAAAAGCCCGAATCAACGCCGCTCCTTTGTCCAGCAAAAGTCGTGTGCTGTTCTGATCTTGACGGTGTATATTCTGTATGGTCATAATCGCAAAAATCGGAAACAAGACGACCACCGCGCCGATAAATATCCATGGCGGCACCCCTGTCCAAAATCTGTTGTTCCTTGTTTTTTCTGTCATAATCCTAAATTATTAAGCAAATCCAATGCCACAATTGCCGGATTCAAGAGTACCTGCTCGAGTTTCGCTGCCTGCAATCGTTTGGCTTTTTGAAAAACCTGAACCGTCAGCGTTTTCTTAATTTCCGGCAACGCCCGCAAAGTGAATAGTTTCTATACACCGGGTTAATATTACCCAATTTTATGGATACATAGTATCCGCTATTTCCTTGTTCATGGCAAGTCAAAACTTCTTCACACGGTTTAAACCGCGTGAACACGCAGCGTGGATTCGTCCCAGGCATGATTATTTTTTTCTTGAAACTGTTTGAATGGGTTACCGCGATATGCAAGGATTTAGGGCTTCCTACCCTTCAAATAGAACCTAAATAGTGTCCAATTCAGAAATGAGCAATTTTTGTTCTGATCAAGGCCGCACAAGGGTTTGCGGCCCCCGCAAAGCGGGACAGGAGGCGTACGTCTGTATGCCGCAGCCGGGAACCCGCGGAGAACGCCGATCAGGACAAAAAGGGCCAGTTATGGATAGACACTAATTAGATGGTATGAAAGATTACATGCATCTGAATTGCTCGACTTCCGGGTTAAAGGGCTGAATGGTATGAAGTTCATTGGGTCTGATGGGACGCCAGTCAATGGCGTAAAATATTTCATTCCCGAAATAGGATTTCGGCTTAAACATGGCGACGTACAGGGCCTGTTCATTGGGATAATGCTCAATCCAGAGAACTTCATCGATATTCAGATCAAAGTCCTTGCAAATCCGTTTTCCCAGGCTTTCCGCGCAGGTGGTTTTAAAAATACCGTCTCCGGTTTGGGTGGCCACCACGGCATAAGGCTTAAGATGCTTCACATTGGAATGGCTTACCGAAAAATCGAACAGTCTCAATCGCCATGAGCATGCCCAGTTACGATCATCCTTTGAAGATATATCTTCTCGCCGCTTCAAGCGATATGTGCCGTCAAAAATAATCAATTCTTTATTTCTTCTCGGATCCTTTAA
>JARRRC010000440.1:0-2531 GCA_037381105.1 Desulfobacterales bacterium | reverse complement strand
TTACCCTTGATAACAATCGGTTCGTGGGAAGACGCTGCTTCGTCAATAAGTCGATAAAGCTTTGATCTTGCTTCTGTGGCTGTAAGTGTCGGCATAATTTACTCCTGATTTAATGGATTTTCAAACCTTAATAGTACGTAATTGCGTACGCTTTGTCAAGTTTTATATTAATGGAGTTCCACAGAACCATAAACTTTAATTACGAGACACTTTTAGGATAGAGGAAGGAATTATCGAAAATTAAGAATTTATTTTTCACTTTTGTCGTCTATTTTAAAATGTTTTTCATAACAGTTAAGGCACTTGACGATGAACTTGTCATTTGGAGACATAAATAAAGTACCACCCTGCAATCCATATCCTCTTGATGTATGTGTTATTTCAATGGTTGTAAGGCGACCGCAGCCTGAACATCTCTCTTTCAATTTGATTTTCGATTTCCCCGGTGTATCTTCAAATAGTTTTTTTAATTTTTTTAATAAGGGATCATGTTTGGATTTAGAATACGTTTCCATATTTAAATAAAGTTACTTAATTTCGTGTTTTCAGTATGATAAGATTAAAATGTTTCTAAATTTAGAAACACATGTCTTTTGGCCCCCGCATTTATTTCATAATTTACGACCGCTTTCTTCACTGCATTTCTGATATTAGTGTCTTGCCGACTAACCTCCAATTGAAAAATAGAAGCAGCTACCGGTATCGGGTTCGCAAAATCTGAACATTAAATGGGCATTTTGGCGGTAATATCTTCCATGCTTGTATATGTATGGGTGTTTTTTCGCGTATCTATCGAATTGCTCCCATGACCTCCAATGGCCATTATAGTCGTACCGATGCCCTTTATAATCGTAGTTCACGTAAATACGATGGTCATAGGGGTGTTCTCTGTATCCACGATGCTTGTGATAATCCTGACGTTCATTGTAGCCACGACGATCCTGTTTTCCATAATAACTGCGATCTTTTTGACCTATTTCTCCTCTATGTTTTCGATACTCGTTATCCTGTTCTTTCTGTTTGTTTTTTCCTTTGTAACCATTATCAGCAGATGTTTGTATGGGCATGAGCATGGAAAACCCGAATAGAAGAACAGTTGCGACCGTGAATATAACTATAAAATTTCGTTTCATTTTTAACCCCCACAGTAAAATAGGTTAAATTTTAAAAGAAAACTTCTTCAAATTTTTATTTCGCTTTTTTGCCATCAGCTTTCATACATTTTTTTAACTAAAAAACGACAGACAGATAGGAAACGCCACAAAACAAAAAAACCTTTGGGCAATCGTTCCCAAAGGCTATCAGGTAACTTCGGCGGCCCGGCTATCATAGCTTTTCAGCTTTAGACCCGTGGCTTTGCGTCACCGCCTTTCAACGGATTTGCCCTTTCGATCAATTTATTTTGTAAATATTATAAAAAATTTCGATGTAATTGTCAATGAATTACCCCACTAAAAGCAAACTTGTCAAAACTTGTGATACCTATCCAGCATCTGGACTTTAAGATTGATTAACAGAGGTTGATATCCGTAAAAATCTAAGGCTTGAAATTCTTGCGATACATTGCCCTGCAGTTTCATGCAATCTGTGATTTATTGGAGTTAACAAAGGTTTTTTATGGATCGGAAACCTTTGCTACATTGCAGTGAGCACAAGTTTTGGATTGAGGACTTTTAAATTGAAATCTAAAAATATTGAGTAATGCTTAGGGAAGTTTTAAAAAAGGTGTTCATAACTATAAACAAAATTGCCGTTGTCGATTGACGAAACGGGCTTCACAACCTTAGCCTCTGTCCTGTTTTACATACAGCGGCACCTCAACGCAAAATTTGGCACCGTGTCCTTCATCGCTTTCAAGCAAGAGTCTGCCTTCCAGGTCTTCTATTAAAACCATCACACCGGCCAATCCCAAACCACTTCCTCTCACGATACCCCCAGTTTCAGAACCCAATTGGAAGTAGGTTTCAAATATTTTTTTATGAAATTGTCGAGGAATCCCCTCCCCGTCATCGGTTACAGATAAAAACAAAACATTATCATTTGTATCAATCTTTACCTCTATAAAGCGCTTTCTGTATTTCATTGCGTTATTTAAAAGGTTTCTGATAATCTGCTTTATCTTGGTCTCATCCAGACAGAGTTCCCTGCGCCATAAACTTTCATCAATATCCAGGGTAACGCTTCTTTCCGTCAATATCTCTTTCAGTTCAGCAAGTCCGGTACAATTTTTCACTTTTTCCGATGTATGGCTGTCAATCAAGTCAAAGAGTTCTATAAAAATTTCCTCCAACAGGCGTGAAAAGTTGACCGCAGTTAGATTGACAATCCCTTCTCTGGACCTTTCAAGCTCCAGGGCATCGTCTACCAGCATCTGGGTCGCCCGGGTATTTCTAAGCGTTCTTTCAAGAACCTTTTTCTGCTTTACCGTAAGGGGACCGTAATTCTCCGGCTTCTCCAACAACAACCTGATCCCCGTCTCAACAACAGCCAGCGGACCTTTGAGGTCGTGAATAAGCAGATCGATTTTTATT
>JARRRC010000439.1:0-4010 GCA_037381105.1 Desulfobacterales bacterium | reverse complement strand
AATAATATCCTTCTCTGGCCTGCTTAGCGGTAAAAAAGCACTGGAGCAGCCATGGATGGCCGAATATATTGACAAAAAACTGACCATTGATGCTTCAGTAACTTATGCAGCTTTAGGATGGAAGCCGACCCCACGTTATCATATTTTACAGCGCCTTCTTTTTTTAACCGAAAAAATGATCACACACCCATACGACTGGAATTTCAGAAATGAAATTATTATTCATAAAGTTGCCTATCGAGAAAGCACTATTATTTACGATATTTTGATCCAGCACCGTAATTTGTTGATCGATAAAATCATAAAACAAGTGTTTCTGCCGGAGAATAAAGGACGTTTTCCCAATTACTCAAGGATGGATCGAGAGTTGCTTAAATGGTATATCACCTTAAATTATCAATTGATCGCTACGACAGTGAGAGACAGAGACAGATCTATAATCCCAAGTTTTGTTCAACAGGTTGCCCATAAACGGTATATTGAAGGATTTAGTGTAAAAGAAGTAAAGGATTTAATATTATTTACGGGAAAGACGATGGAAGCATTTCTTCTTGAAAGGCCTGAACTGAGGAGCTTTAAACAGCGGGTGGAGGACTACATTATCCTGACAACTCAGTATGCCATAGATGAACTCAAAGACACATATGATGTTTTAAAGGAGATTTTGGGAACTCCGTCACCGCAACAAGTCGCCCTGATAAAAGAAAATGAAAAACTGACAAAGAGTGAGAATATTAAGCTGATCGTAGAGCGACTTGAAGATATCGGTTCGAATTTGTTTTCATATCGTCCCAATGGAGAAGTCATTTTTAAAAAATACGGTGCCTTGATAAAACTAAGCCCCCCGAATGAGTAAAAAGCCCGGTCAAAAGATCTATGCTTCGGGTATCCGCTGAGGGAATTCGCTTTATTGAATGTTCATTTTTCCTATCTCTGACTCCCACATTGCCGGAGGGACCCGCTTTTCACTGTAAAAATAAGATCTGTGGTTAACATCTCTTTTTTACACCTTGTAAAAAAAGTCGACATCTATTTTTTCATGATCTTTTCAGATATCACTCCCGTAACATTTAAAACACTTTTTATTTCAATGAATTGATCGATATTTCAGAAGGCAATTTTGTCTGGCATACGGATTGCTTTATACCCCTGCAGTTTAGTCTTGCCGTTTAAAAGGATATTTTTTTAAGCCCATGAGTGCAATTCATCTGGATAAAATATTTCATCCAAAGTCCATTGCAGTGATCGGTGACGACTCACCGGAAGGCAGACTCTTTTCCACCCTGGTGCATAACCTGATGCGGGGCGGATATTCGGGGGGCGTCTATCCGATTCATCAATGCCATAAAAGAATTTGGGAACAACCTGTTTATCCTTCACTTTTACAGCTTAATCCTCAGGTGGATCTGGCCGTATACGTCGGGTCTGTGAATTCGGCATCTCGTGTTATCGAAGAGTGTATTGGGGCAAAGGTGAAGCTTCGTATTATCGGACCGGATTGCCTCGGGATAATCTGTTCCGGTTCCAAACTCAATCTCAGTTTTTCGAGCCATACGCCGCTTCCCGGAAAAATGGCGTTTGTTTCACAAAGCGGCGCGATTTGTGTTTCGGTTCTCGACCTTTGTCTCAGAGAACATGTCGGATATAGCTATTTTGTAAGCCTCGGATCCATGATGGATGTGGATTTTGGTGATATCATCGATTATCTCGGAGGAGATTATGATGTCGGCAGTATTGTCATATTTATCGAAAGCATTCCGAGAATTCGAAATTTCATGAGCGCAGCCCGCTCGGTATCGCGGATTAAACCGATTATTGCGCTTAAAGCCGGCCGTACAGAGGCTGGGGCTTTAGCGATTGCTTCCCATACCGGCAGGCTTGGCGGAGAAGATGCCGTATATGATGCGGCTTTCGAACGTGCCGGAATCGTTCGGATCAACACCTTTGAAGAACTTTTCGACTGTGTAGAGCTTTTGGCCAAACAACCGCGGCCTTTGAAACCCGGATTGGCCATCGTCACCAATGCCGGTAGTCCGGGAGTGATGGCGGTTGATGCGCTGGCCGACCATGGAATTGACCCGGCTGTTATAACCCATGAAACCATTGTCAAATTAGATGAATTTCTTCCCCTTGGATGGAGCCGGACAAACCCGGTTGATATTCTGGGTGATGCTTCTCCTGAACGGTATGAAAAAACAGTAAATATCTGTCTAAAAGATCCCGCAGTGAACGGGCTTTTGATCATCCTTGCTCCGCAGGCCTTGACTCGGCCGACGGAGGTCGCCGAATCTTTGGTCGGAGTGATAAAAAGAACATCTTATCCGATATTCGTATCGTGGATTGGCGGGAAACAAATGGAGATGGGACGGGATATCTTTAATCGTAAAGGGATTCCGACATTTGATACACCGGAACGGGCGGTGAGAGCGTTTATGGATCTTTTTCGTTATTCAAAAAATCTCGAAATGCTCCAGGAGATTCCGCCCAAATTTGACAGAAAGATTGAATTTGATGTCAAAAGCGCCCAAATTCAAATCCAAAAAGCTCTCTCAAAGAAAGAATTCTGTCTGATTTCACAGGAAGCAAACGACTTGCTAAAGGCATACGGAATTCCTGTTTATTCATCAGAAACAGTGTTCTCCGGCCAAGAGATAGAACAATACTATGAACTGGCGATAGGATCAAAAAAGGATCAAGATTTCGGACCTGTAATTTATTTTGGATTAGGGGGCATTTTGGCCGACGTTATGAAAGATCGATCCGTTGCGCTGCCTCCGTTAAACCGTCTGCTGGCCAGAGAGGTCATGAAAAAAACAAAGCTGTACACGCTCCTGAAGGGTTTTAAAAATTATCCCCCATGCAATCTGACATTACTTGAAGAAATTTTAATTCGACTGGCCCAGATGGTAACGGATTTCCCTGAGATCGAAGAAATCGATATCAATCCTCTAATCGTTACCGAGAACGACATGCGTGTGAAAAACGGCCGGATTGTTTTAAGTTCATCCACGATCCAGGCGCCCCACCACCTTGTGATAAGTCCTTATCCGAACCAGTATGAAGCTCGAACAATACGCGAAGGTGTTGGAGAACTATTCATCCGGCCCATTCGGCCCGAGGATGCTTCGCTGTTGGTTCAGCTCTTTGACGCGCTTTCGCGGGAGAGCGTTTATTTTCGATTTTTCAGCTCGCTGAAAATGCTCCCTCCCAGTATGCTCGCAAGGTTCACTCAGATTGACTATGACCGTGAAATTGCACTGGTTGCCCTTTGGGGCACCGAACCCAATGAAAAAATGCTGGGAGTTGCCCGTGTGATTACCGATATCTACAACCGAAAGAACGCGGAATTTTCCATTGTCGTCGGAGATCCATGGCAGGGAAAAGGCATCGGTGCGGAGCTCCTTAAACGATGCCTGTTGATTGCAAAAGAACGCGGAATCGAAAACGTGCACGGAATTGTTTTACCTGAAAATACTCAAATGTTGGCCTTGGGGAAAAAGCTGGGTTTTACGGTAAAAAAGATTGTCGGGGAAAGCGAGTATGAATTGAATATAGATCTGACTAAACTTTAAAGCATGAAGGAGAATTGTCATGTTGGTCAAAAATTGGATGAGCAAACCGGCCATTACCATTGATGTCAACGGTTCTATGAATGATGCAATTAAATTGCTGAAGATACACAACATCAAGATGCTGCCGGTTATGGAAAAAGGAAAACTCGTGGGGATTATAACCGATCGAGATATCAAAAGATCGTCCGCTTCTGATGCCACAACCTTGGAAATTCATGAACTGTTGTACTTGATTTCGAAAATTAAAATTAAGGAGATCATGACCAAAAATCCCATTACGGTCCCTCCTGATTATACGATCGAAGAAACAGCCGAAGTTCTTTTAAAGCATAAAATTTCGGGAGTACCGGTTGCGGATCATTACGGGCTGGTGGTTGGTGTGATTACTCAAAACGATATTTTCAGAACACTTATTTCACTGACCGGTGCAGAAAAAAA
>JARRRC010000438.1:0-2550 GCA_037381105.1 Desulfobacterales bacterium | reverse complement strand
ATGCGACCCGGATGAATCAGGTTGTCGATGACTCCCGCAACGAACTCAGCTTATTTTGGACACCTTTTGGCATCGAGGAGATCGAACTCTCGATGAATGGACGCAATTATGAACCCCTTGCAGGATCAGGGCCGTCCGAGGATGAGTACTGGAGCGCTTTCAGCCTGAACAAAACCTTTGGCCGTCACGGTATATGGCTCAACCTCGATGTTTTTACGGAAGGCAGCCAGTCGCTGTTCGGGGGCGGGATGCTTTGGTTCGGAGAGAAAATCTACACATTGCTTCACCTCGAAGCCGGCAAAACATGGGGAGACTTAATTCCAGGCCACACCACTTACCGAATCGGCGGAAACGTTGCGGAAGGATACTTTACTCAGCGTCCCACACGCTTGTTTCCTCTGCGTGGATTCGCCTCCAATATCCTGGAAGCGGGCCAGGTCGTCACCTCCGGGATCGAAGTGCTATGGCCTTTGTTCAACCTGCAGGCCGGATATAAAACCCTGCCGTTATACTTTCATCGTGTCTATCTGGGAACCTTTGTCGATACCGGAATTGCCAGTGATCATCCGTCCAGCGATGATATTCTGGTCGGTGCCGGGTTTGAGCTGGTCACTTCCCTGGAAATTGCCTGGGGCAATCTTTCGACCTTTCGCATAGGGCTTGCCTGGCCGCTGGACCAGCCCGATGGTTTAGACGAAACCGGTCCGGTCTTATTGATACAACTGGGTCGTCCGCTGTAATAAATATGGACGAAACTATATATTTTGGTTTCAACCTTTTGTGGCGGCAGAAAACTAAATTCTTTGTGATTATTCATAAGATACTAAAATAGAGTTATGAGTTCATAAGCATTATCCAGTATTTGACATTTTGGTATCATCTTTGATATTTTCAAGAAAGCATTGTGATATCTTAAATGGTTAAACAGTATATCTGAACGTAACATTTCACATGACCCCGACGTGCCCGATTTCGAATAAGCAGCTGAACGACAAATCAATAAGAATTGGTGCGGGTTCGGTTTTTTTCCTGACTGCTGTTGCAATAATTTTTCATAATATTTTAATCGTTATTTTACTTTCGATCGATCTTTTTATTCGTGGTTTTACCCGGTATCCCGTCAGCCCTGTTTCATTGATATGCGGGTTTATCGTAAAAATGTTCCCCGCCAAACCGATTTGGGTGAACGCAAGCCCCAAAATATTTGCCGGCAAAATCGGTTTTCTTTTTTGTTTAGCGACATCAATTCTATATTTTAAAAGGTTATATTTGCCCGGTGATATTGCAGCGGTTATTTTATGCGGCTGTGCCGGCCTTGAGAGTTTTTTCGGGGTTTGTCTTGGGTGCCATTTTTACACAATGATATTAAAATTAAAAAACGCCTCCAAAACGTAAAGAGGAAGCCGTCAATGGATTTTAAATATCATATTGAAACCGCCTGGAAAATAATGCTGCAACACATTGCCTCGCTGATCTTCATGACCCTTGCCATGATCGTCGTCAGTTTCCTTACATTGGGTATCCTGGCACCGGTTACGATGGCGGGTTATATGCATTCCATTCTTCTTCTGATCAGAGAGAGACGGGAACCGAAGGTTCAAGACATTTTTTCGCATATGCGGCTCTTTTTCCCTCTTTTTCTCTTCGGTATCGTGGTTTTCTTCATCACCCTAATCGGAATAAAGCTCTTTTTCCTGCCGGGCTTCCTTTTCGTAATGGTGGTTTCATTTTGTTGTATCTACATGCTCCCGCTGATGACAGACCGAAATCTCGGTCTCGTGAATGCGATCAAAGAAAGTTATTCGATGGCGGCAAAAGAGAAGTTTGCGGACCAGATCATCGTTTTTATCCTCTTTGTGGGAATATCCGCCATTGGAAGCTCGGTATTTATCGGTTCGCTCTTTACCCAACCCTTTGCAACCCTCTTTCTGTTGTCGGTCTATGACAAGCTCGTTAAACCGCTGCCCGAAAGCCCGCCCGGACCGCCGCCGGGTCCGATGCCTCCGAACGGAGAATAGGCGGAATATCGTCGCCCGGTTCATTTTATCTGCAAAATAAAGGTCCATACCTCCCGCTGGAGACTCATACTAGTTGACAATGATCGTGTTCGCTTCTTAAAATAACCCACAACCCCATGCTATGGATAAAAGCGACCCATACGTCGGACTCTGATAATTTCCAACGGTGTTTCTTTCAAGCTCGCTCTTAATTTTCGCTTACGCCTGATCAACAATCATAAAACTCAAAGCAGGGAGAAAGGAGGGCTGTATGGATTATCTTAAGATATTAATACCCTATAATTTCACCAGCCATGACAAAAAGGCTTTGGATTTTGTTATCCACACCTTTGCCGGCAAAAAAGAAGCCGACATCACCCTATTTAATGCCTATACTCCGGCGCCTTCCATTGAAATGCGCGGCAGCCCCATTATGGAACAAATGAAAGATACCTTGAGTTATCTGTCACAAAGGGTCAACGAACAGGATGAAGCGCTGAAAACCATTAAAAGCCTTCTGTCGAGCAAGGGGTTTTCAGAAGATAAAATACAC
>JARRRC010000437.1:0-2552 GCA_037381105.1 Desulfobacterales bacterium | reverse complement strand
CGGAAAGGGTCGGGATCAAATGACAATGCATCTTTAATTCAGACAGCGTCACCCTGCTGATATTGATATCTGACCCAAATACTCTTTGAAGATCGGCGTCATGAAAAACAACCGGCATCAGGTCTTTGGTCCATCGGATGTCAAACTCTATCCCCCATACACCGGCGGCGTTGACCCTTTCAAATGCGGCAATGGTATTTTCAAACACCGATCTGTTATCGTGTTCTCCGCGATGGGAAACGATTTTGCATTGCTTGATGCGTTCCAAGTCCGGAACCGGCTGCGGTATTTTCTCAAAAATTAAATCCACAACCCGATTAACTTGTTCTTCCAGCCAAATATTGATATTCATATTCATGATAGATCAGGATAAAACATATTTCACTTATTTATCAAGAGAGGATTTAGATATGGTTACCTTTGAAATGGTTCAAAACGCTGCAAAGATGCTCGGAGGAAGCGTTCTGCGGACGCCGCTGATCCATTCTCCATCATTAAGCCGGATGTTTGGCGGAGAGATTTATTTAAAATTGGAAAACCTGCAAAAAACAGGTTCTTTTAAAATCAGGGGCGCAACATACAGCATATTATTGAACAAAGATAAAATTGCTCCCGGCGGCGTGGTGACGGCGTCCGCGGGGAATCACGCCCAGGGCGTTGCACTGGCTGCCCGGCTGGCTCGGATTCCGGCAACCATCGTGATGCCCGAATGGGCTTCCATCAGCAAGCAGGAAGCCACTCGAGAATATGGCGGCGAAGTGATCATTGAAGGAAGGAGCCTGGGAGAATCTTTGAAAAAAGCCCAGGAATTGGCTCAAAAAGATAAAACTTTTATACATCCCTTTGAAAACAAAGATATCATTACGGGACAGGGAACCATTGCCATTGAAATCCTGGAAGATCTGGAGAATGTCGACATGATTCTCGTCCCCGTCGGCGGCGGAGGCATTATTTCGGGGATAGCGGCAACCATTAAATCCTCTCATCCAAAAGTGAAGGTTATCGGCGTCCAATCCGCCGCTTGCCCCTCGGCCTACGAATCGTATCTTAAAGGAAAAATTACAAAAGTCTTTTCAGAGTATTCCATCGCGGACGGCATTAGCGTCAAACAGGTAGGAGCGCTGAACTTTGATATCATTCGAAAGTATGTTGATGATATGGTTTTAGTTGAGGAAGACCAGATTGCCGCAGCGATTCTGCTGCTTCTGGAACGAAAGAAGATTCTCGCCGAAGGTGCCGGAGCGGTTTCTTTGGCAGCCCTTTTAAACGGTTCAGTGACGATTCCGCAAAATAGACGCGCTGTTTTGATAATCAGCGGCGGCAATGTCGACAGTTCCTTGCTGGGTCGCATATTAAATCAGGGTTTGGTGAAACATGGACGAATCATGCGCCTCCGGGTGCGCCTGCCCGACACCCCCGGTTCTCTGGCGCAACTGCTCATTCTGATATCCGGCCTCAAGGCGAATGTGTTGCATATTTTTCATGATCGAAATGCCAGAAATTTGCCAATATATGTCACACGCGTCGATCTTGACATTGAAACACGAGGCCCCGACCACATTGAAGACATTACGCGAAATCTGAAAACGGCAGGATATGAACTGGAACCCAGATAGTTCGGGCTCCGGGTATCGTGTGACAAGTATCAGATGTCAGGGCAAGAATTGGTTGAATGGTCAAAATATCCAGGGTTCGGTGTTCGGTGTTCAGAAGTCGGAGGTCGGAGGTCGGGTAGAGGGAAAAATGGAGGAAAGGCCGGTACGTTCTGGCTTCCCTCTTCCCGGCGAAGGGGTCTTCCCTCTTCCATCCTTCCATCCTTCCCTATGCCCTATGCGCCCTGCTCTAAGCCCTCAAAGATTCGAAGCCAGAGACAGCTGATTTTTGTTTAAGGCAAGATAAAGATCCGGCTGAACATACTCGTGATGCTGTTCGACGAAAGGCATATAAACTAATAGATAGTGTTTTGGCTTTATGCTGATGTCCTTTAGTATGGGGAACATATCTTTCTCGGGCTTCATGAAACCGGCCATGCTCATGATAAGGCTCTCGATGGCATCTTGAATGGACAACGTGACCGGATATATCTGTTCTTTCGGAAGTTCCCCGACCATGTCTTTTTCGGGCTGTGCAAGGGTGACATTGCGCCCAAGTTGTATGAAAACCCGGGGTCTGACTTTAAAAGCCGGGGACCAGAAATAAAATTCCCTGTCTTTCCAGTTTCTCTGAACCGCTTTCGGCAAATTGGCAACGCGGACAAGGTCCGCGTACGAATTGAGCTTAATCCCGTCAATTTCCGTTTTAATGCGCCAGAACGGAAGATAGATGATATTTTCGTCTTTTGTCGGTATGGTCGCGAATTTAAGCGGTTTAAATCCGCCTTTCGCCGGTCTCCATGTTGTGTTGCAATTTCTGCAAATCAAAATCAATGTGTCCCGTTGACCTTCCAGGTCCCATCCGCAGCCCGGGCAAAGCGTTGGAAGGAATTGGGTGCACCAGTCGGGATGTCCGCCCGGAAGCGATGATGCATTAAAATCATCCGGCGGCATCAATCT
>JARRRC010000436.1:0-2561 GCA_037381105.1 Desulfobacterales bacterium | reverse complement strand
TGCCGTTTTCAATTGCGCTCGCCGGAAAAGGGGGCACCGGAAAAACAACCGTCGCAGGACTGCTCATCAAATATCTTGTCAAGATGGAAAAAACGCCCATCCTTGCAGTGGATGCCGACAGTAATGCAAATCTGAATGAGGTCTGCGGTCTTCAGGTGACCGACACCCTCGGCAATGCCCGTGAAGAGATGAAAAAAGGGATTGTGCCCAGCGGAATGACCAAAGACGTTTTTATGAATATGAAACTGCAGCAGGCAATTATCGAGGACGAAGGATTCGACCTTGTGGTCATGGGGCAGCCCGAAGGACCGGGATGCTATTGTGCAGCAAACACGCTCCTCACGGGATTTTTAGAAAAATTGACCGGGAATTATCCTTATATCGTCATGGACAATGAAGCGGGGATGGAACATATCAGCCGTCTGACCACCAGCAATGTCGACATACTGCTGGTTATCTCGGACACATCCCGCCGGGGGCTCCAGGCAGCCATCCGAATTAATGATCTGGCAAAAAATCTTAATATCGGCGTTTCCAAAAGCTACCTTATCATCAATCAGGTGAAAGAAGCGCCGTCTGATGCGGTTTTAAACCTCATTAAAGAAAACGGCCTGGAATTCGCCGGCACCATACCCGAAGATAATGATGTATACGAATATGATCTGAACGGGCGTCCCACCATTGAAATTCCGGAAGACAACAAAGCGGTTAAGGCTGCGTTTGAAATATTTGATAAAATAATCGGATAGTTTTTTTATAAGACATGAAAAAAACCGGCTTTCTATACGATGAAAGATATTTGCTTCATGACACAGGTCCTTATCATCCCGAGTCGCCGGAACGACTCAAGGCGATTTATCGAGGGATAAAAGACGCCGGTCTCCTTTCCAAGCTGACGTTAATTCAAGCCGATCCGGCAGATATAAAATGGATCGAAACGATCCATTCGAAAAACTATATTGAACGTTTCGAAGCTTCATGCCGTTCCGGCATTACCGTATTTGACTATCCTGACAATCAGATGTGCGCCAAAACTTTTGAGATTGCGCTTTTGGCCGCAGGAGGTGTTATCAAAGTCGTACAATCGGTAATGAAGGGCGAGCTTGACAATGCATTTTGTGCCGTCAGACCGCCCGGACATCATGCGGAACATGACACGGCCATGGGGTTTTGCTATTTCAACAATGTTGCCATCGCCGCCAAATATCTGCAAGCAGAATGGGGCATAAAAAGGATTGCCATCGTGGATATCGACGTTCATCACGGCAACGGCACACAGCATGCCTTCGACGAGGATCCGGCGATATTCTACTACTCCATTCACCAGCATCCGACTTTTGCCTTTCCCGGAACCGGGCGGGCTTTTGAAATCGGAAACGGGCCGGGTGCCGGAACAACACGGAATTATCCGGTTTTACCGGGGCAGGGAGACTATGAGTATCTGGGGTTGGTTCAAAGAGATCTTCTTCCGATCATGGAGGCATTCGGGCCTGAAGTGATCCTGGTATCAGCCGGCTTTGATGCGCATATTGATGACGACATGTCCGACATCAAGCTTTCAACACAGGGGTATTCAAAATTAATGGAAAGAATTGTCGCAATGGCTGAACTATACGCCGACGGAAGGGTGATTTCGGTTCTGGAGGGAGGATACTGCCTCAAACGTCTCCCTGAACTGGCGGTGAACCATCTCAAAATTTTATTGAATCATTAATCCGGGCCACTCGGTGGAATCAAAATCCCGGCTCAGAGGGTACCGATTTTCTATGTAAAAATAAAATATGGGAGGTATAAATGTTCATCAGCAAAGTAATGACCAGAAATGTGGTCACCATTGACAAGGATGCTGATATCTTGGCCGCGCAGGAAAAACTGGCCAAACATCGCATCCGGCACCTTCCCGTTGTAGAAGAGAATCATCTGCTCATCGGAATCGTCACGGATCGGGACATTAGAAGCGCCCTGCCGTCTTCTCAGACAGCCGATAAAGACAACCTGGGAAAAGTAACATATAAAATCGAAAATATCATGACAAAAAATCCGGTGGCCGTTTCTCCTTTAGATACCATCCAGGACGCGCTGCTCTTATTGCAAAATAATCGTTTCGGAGCGCTGCCCGTTGTCGATCATCACGGAAAACTCATCGGCATTATTTCTATCCGGGACCTTTTGCGAGAATTCATCAATGTCCTGGGGCTTGAAGAACCCGGAACGTTGTTATGTTTACTAGTAGAGGATAAAATCGGCCAAATGAAGAAAATTGTCGATGCCGTCTCAGAAGAAAAAATTTCATTCGGAAGCATCCTGGTGTCCCGATACTGGGAAGAAGGGAAACGGGCGGTATTTCCGTATCTCTTAACTCAGAATATCGGCCCCTTAAAAAACAAACTTAAAAAGATGGGGTATTCATTGCTCGACCCCATGGACTGGTACAAGGATTCTTACCCTTAAAAGAGGCTGAAATCCAGGACGTAGCTTCAAAACCTTAAATTTCTAAATAATTGAGCCCTCGGGGAGTTTTTTCTAATTCCTTGAATATCAGCGGAATGGATGATTTATTT
>JARRRC010000435.1:0-3226 GCA_037381105.1 Desulfobacterales bacterium | reverse complement strand
TGGCATGCGCCGCCGTTGTGGTACTGACATTCCCCGGGCTTGAGGTTGTCGCACGGGCAACGGCTACCCAAGATATTGCATTTCCGTATATTCCCGGTTTGTTAACCTTTCGTGAAGGTCCGGCGATTCTCGATGCCCTTGGCAGGCTTGATCATGAACCGGGTCTTCTTATTTTCGACGGCCATGGCATCGCTCATCCGCGTCGCTTGGGTATTGCCAGCCATATCGGACTGGTTTGTGATCTTCCCTCCATCGGTTGTGCAAAATCCCGGTTGTGCGGCCAATATCAGGAGCCGGGCATGGAGCGCGGCAGCCATATCCCGCTTATCGATCACGGAGAAGCCATCGGCGCCATCGTACGAACGCGAACCGGTGTAAAACCGGTGTATGTATCCATTGGACACCGGATGGATTTAAAAACCTGCATCGATGTTGTTTTGGCATGTTGCAAGGAATTCCGCTTGCCGGAGACGACGCGAAAGGCCCACCGGTTGGCGGAAGAATGCAAAAAGTCAACATAGTTGAGGGTCTTAGTGTTTTTCTAAATAGCCGCTACATGGATGATCTTTTATTGAAAGGCATGAAAAAGCGGCTATATTTCGCCCCAGGTATAATAAACCTGAATAGTCAATTGGATGCCGCCCATTTGCGAATTTTCGAGGTGGTTTGATGGTCCCATGTATTGGATAACCGTAGATGAATGAAATGGATAAAGAGACGGTTTACCAATCCAACGATCTTTTCAATCAGAAATATTTTCTCGAGAACAACACCTTCAAGGTCTTCGGGGGTTTCAACCGGACCGGTCTCCGGCAGTTTCAGGTTGGAGATGTTGAGGCTTTCTCCTTTGAGATTGAATTCAAAATGTTGGGCGCCGGTTTTATAGGACAGGTGAATTTCAGCAACGACAGCACCTTTTTTGAGCGCTAGCCGGCCCTCTTCCATACCGGCATTGTCGCCTTTGATGGTGATGGTTTCTTTGGCGTTGTTGCGAGTATTTTCAAGAACCATACGGTTCCCGATTGTTATCGATACAAGGTCCGCGTCATGCCGGTGCAACTGCTTCGGGTCGGTTTCAATGACGAACCACAGCCAGGTCAAAAATTCATTGCCCAGGAATTTGTAACGGTTATATGCTATGGCAATATCCAGCACCAGCTTACTCCCCGGAACGGTTTTTTCCTAAGTTTCGCAAAAAATCCCGTTCGTTGTCGGATAATTCGGACAACAGGTCTGCCGAGGTATAGGGAAACAGACGGATCAACTGAAGATTGAAGGATTTGATAAAAAGAGTCTCCAAAGCTTCATTCATCGCTTTTAGATTGGTAAAGAACCACAAAGAGCCGGTGTTGTAATCCCAAACCAGTTCATATACGTTCGGAACAGCCGGAATGCGGTGGGCGAGCGTGTTGATAACCGCTTCTTTGATGGCCTTTTTTTCATTGCCGGACAAATAGTGGCGACCGGTCTCGGTGAGGCGTTTGGAAACGTTCAGGGAATAATGTTTCTGAATCAGTTTCGGCGGAATGGATTTTTTGTCGATTCGCAATGCGAACACCATGTAAGTGCCAAAAACAAATGAATAGCCTTCAAAATCAGGTGCATAAGGGTTCTCGAAGGATGTCCATCCGATGGTAGCTTCCGAGCCCTCGGTCTCGATTTTCGGAATCGTATGTTGTTTGAGCCGCCGGTAGACGGTTTCATGTACCGGCTCGTCCAGTCGGCCTGAAACTTTATAGCGTGTGATGGAATTTCGCGATGACAGCAGACCCATAATATTCGATTTTTTTAAAATTCGTGTTTAGCGGAATAAAGACGCGGTGAAAATTAAGCCGGACATGCTATAGCGCGTTTGCCGGAGCGTTACAAGACATAAAGTATATTGTGAGTGTTCAGTGTTCAGGGATTCAGGATTCAGCAAGGGTAATTATACAAGGCCCTGTGATCAGATTTTCGAACGAGAATTATAATTTTATGATTTTGTAATCTTTTTTACAAGGCTCATTTGTCCTGAATCCCTGAACACGGGACTCTTTGCATATCGATTCGTTAACGAATCGATATGCAAAGAGTGCATAGGACGGTTAATCCTCCCACGAAAATTCGGCAAACAAAGGGAAGTGGTCTGATATGTAAATATTATTAAACATATCCATAATAACCTGGCTGTGTTTTACCGTGATATTGCCTCGAAAGAGAATCCAGTCGATATGATCTCCATCCGCATGCCCGGTAAATCCGTGATGGGTTCCCGAAAAAGGCTGCACAAACGCATCCTTAAAGCAGGGTGTTTGGACAGCTGATGGCTCATCATGCCCGGTGAAAATATTATAGCACGGGCTAAAGGGCGGAGCATTAAAGTCTCCCATGAGAATCACGGGAATATCGCCGGGAAGATGCGACAGGCGATCAAGAATCAGGTTGGCGCTTTTAGCCTGAACCGAACTGTCAAAATCCAAATGCGTGTTGATACATATCACCCGGCTTCATGATGGATGCAGGCCCAGCTCTTCTTATGAAAGATAACGTTGTTTTGCCAGAAAGAAGGTGAGGGGCTTCGTTTTCCGATATAGTGATATTCTTTTAATATATTATCGAGATAATCGATTTGGAAATCGTTCGCTTCCTGAAAACCGAAAAAATCTGTGGGATAAGCGTCAAAAAGCACCGGAAATCCCTTCTTTCGATATTGCCAATTGTTGGGCCCGTCATCGGCCAGCCCGAAGCGCAGATTTAGCGTCAAAACAGAAAGCATCGTATTTTTAATTGCTTAATGAGCATCGGATTCGATATGTTCGAGATATTGAGACATATCCAACCGGATATTGTTAAAATTACTGAAAGTGACATCATAAAATGAAAGATTTAATTGTCGTTTTATGATATCAAAGATAGAGAGATAGTACATAAGAATCCGTTTTTTCCACACAAGTCCGATCCGGGAAGCCAATTGTTGGATCGATTCTTTATTACCCTCGATTTCAAGAAAATTACCGTAAGGCAGTGTGTCCAAACAAAGGTCCGTATCGCCGATTACATAAATTTCACGCCATTTTTCGTATACCTGCTCCTCTCGGAATCCCAGCGATTTCAGGATGTGTTCCATGGCGTCAAAATCATTGACTTCAACTTCGAACTCTTGAAGTGTTTTAAATTGATTGTCTTTAACCGGTGGTTCGGATTTATATGTCAGCGTAATTTTTGCACCTTTTCGCAGTCTCAGAAG
>JARRRC010000434.1:0-2588 GCA_037381105.1 Desulfobacterales bacterium | reverse complement strand
CTTCATGAAAACGGATTCTGGTCACAATTTCTTAAAATATTTTTATCCGGTTATCCAGAAAGCTCCAGTGAGAAAAATTCTGAGATCGGATCAAGATCCCACTTGATTTGATCCCATTTAATTTTAGATGATTTTACCACTTGCTGAACAATTCGCAAAAATTTTTTACCGATGTATTTTGACTTTCGACGATTAAATCGAAAGACATATTCATCCAGGTAATTTTGTAGATATTTCGGTTCGAAACGACCTTGATGAGTTCCTTGAATTAGCCGCTTAACAAGGGAAGCAACCAGGTGAACGCCATATAAACTATCATGGTCCTTACCGACTTTTGATTGGTTTGTCGGCAAATGATGGTATTGTTCTTTGATAATAGCTGAGTAGCTACGCCAAGAATCCGTAGCGATATTACTACCGGCTTTGATATTTTCAGTAATGAAGGTTTCCAATGAATACGCGGAACAGTCCAAGATGACTTGCAGGCGGATGCGACCGATTTGTCTTTCCTGGTCCCATCGCTCTACAGCTGCGGCTACAATTGTTTTACCCTCGGCACCGCGGCCGCGCTTGCCGGATCTTTGACCGCCAATGACAAACTCATCGACTTCAACACGGCCGGATAATTTCTCGCGATCCTGGCGGATCGTGCATCGTCTTAACTTTTGCAACCAATGCCAGGCAGTGTCGTAGCTACCGAAACCTAAAAGATCTTTTAAATTTACGGCATTCACACCGGATTTTCTGGTCGTAAACCACCACATGGCTTTGAACCAATAGGTAATCGGTTTTTTAGAACTGTCCATAATCGTGTTAGCAGTCAGTGAATGCTGATGCTCACATTTGGTACAGATATAAAGTTGTCTTTTACTGATCCAATAGCTTTCATTTTTGCATTTGTTGCAGACAAAGCCATTGGGCCATTTTAAGCAAAACAAATAATCGTAACAATCGCTTGGGTTTGAAAAACGCATGTCAAAATCGATTTCGGATTTTGGAAAATCCGCGCTAATGATGAAATCTTTCATGTTGGCCTCCTATGTGTTTTTGAGGCCAGTTTATCATGCACCTGTGACAGATCCGGTCACAGTCTGAGCATTTTTTTGCTTACTGGAGCTTTCTGGATAACCGAGTTTTTTAATTTTTTAAGATCATCTCATGCTTTAAGTTTTTTAATTGGTTTATTTTCTCACGGATAAGGAAACTATATCAATAAAAATAACGGAAAAACAGTAAGTTACGCTTTATCTAAATTAGCGTTTACCCTTAGTGACTTTATGATACTGCGGTTTACCCCTATTATTAGTTCGCTGCGTGAAAAACTGAGTGAAAATAGGGTAGGGAATACAGGTTTTTCCCCATTTTTACAGGTAAATTCACGCAAATATTCACTCAGTAAGTCTCTGTAATATTTATAATTATATGATAATATTAGATAATTGGTTTTGGGGTTGGTAGACTTTCACGCCGGCAACACCGGTTCAAATCCGGTTGGGGACGCCACAATAAAAACAAAGGGTTACAGTAACTTACTGTAACCCTTTTTGTATTATTGGTAGCCTATTGGTAGCTTTTAGCTAACCTATAGCTAACCCAGAGACTTCGTTTTTTCAAAAATTCTCAAATCCTTTTCTATTTGAAGAAGCTATTTACAAAAATCTAGAAGTGGCGAGTTAGGCACGCAGTCTATAATTTGAACCCTGCTCAAATATATCAGATTTGAGGGTGTATTATACGCAATTTATTTCCTTCAACAAAATCGGAACCAGGGTGCTGAGGTAAAATAGCTCGATATTTTAAAATTCATTTACTACTTCGTGGTATTCTGTCACGTATTTAAAAAATTTATAGTAGCCAAATTTTGTTCCATTAACTTAAGAAACCAAACAACATAAGCTCAAAATTAAAACCGGCATTATACAAAAATTTTTGATAATGGTTTTTTCATTTTCTCTCCGTGCTTCAAATGTTTTTATTGAAATGATCGATTGGTAGATGATTTACATTACCATATTGATAGGTTGGGATAATTTTAATAAGCCACGAAGCTGATAATAATTAAAACTAAAAGAATTGGGTATCTGCAAGGATAATCTTAAAAAATTACATCATTGTTCAATTACAAGCCAATTAATATCTTCTATCATTATGATATACACCAATTGCTATGATAAAAATTAAATTGGAATAAGCGAGAGTGAATCATACATTGAAAAATATTATACCTTAATTTTTTTATAGATTTTGACAGTGCCCGTTAGTTTACATGAAAGTTAAATAACTCTTCTTAACTATAACTATAGAGTACTATGAACCCTTATATGTTTTCGTTTAATTATTAAATAATATACGCCTTCATTATACAAAATCATACTTTTCTCAATTATTGCTTTGCTGCTTCGTGCATAAATTATTGTACAATCTCTTGGAAATAAAGACATTTCCCCTTAGCATACTCAAATGGCACAAATTTTGAATTATCCGCGCAGGAATTAAGTTATTTCCTTTCCCGCCTAAGGAATTGATCTTCAACTAGTCGCGATTCAATCAAGCAATAAACTTTTTCTCGCTAGGGAATTTATCCTTTA
>JARRRC010000433.1:2705-3225 GCA_037381105.1 Desulfobacterales bacterium | reverse complement strand
AAACAAAACAAAAAATTCTTTTCCTGCAGGGATCTCCGTCTGGATGTACTGGTCAAAGTCCTTCTAGCGATTCCGCAAATCCGCGCGTGGAAAATTGAAGGCCGTAAAAAAGGTCCTCACACCGTTTTCTATACAATCAAGGCTTACCGGATGTTGAGAGACCACATCACCGATCCCAAGATAAAAAAAGAGGCGCTTCATCTGTTGTCTTATGCGTTGGGAAGATCCGGAACCCATTATCATTTCCTGCCCCAAAGACCTCAAAATCCTATCCGTCTTGATGATCAAACCGGATCCGGACTTTTTCTGGGAACCCTAAAAGGAACAACACAACAGCCGTTTTTAAATCCAAAAGAAATGCTGTTGCCGGGCGATCTTTTGCGCTTAGGATACGAAGACGAAGGATGGCACCGAACCATCAAAGTGGGAAAGTATGTTCCAAAAGGCGGACGTCTGTCTGTAAAACCGCTATTGAAAAAGCATACCTCATAAAAAATCCCGGTGTTTTTGATCGACCGAC
>JARRRC010000433.1:0-2605 GCA_037381105.1 Desulfobacterales bacterium | reverse complement strand
GGCGTCATCTGCTTTTGTTGCGAAACAAAACAAAAGGTCCGGAAAGAAAATAGAAAAAATCACAATCCTTCGCGTTTTTCGTCAACCGGGTAAAACCAAACCCCGCCATGCAACAGGACTATGGCTTTCAAAACAATCTGCGGAGCAACTTCCCCAAAAACTCCGTTCTCGGATATGGTGGTGGCTGCCCCCGGTGACCTGGCCGGATAACGAAAAAGAACTCAAAGAACGCATCGATCTCATGCTGAAAACCGGCGCCAGGTATTTCGTACTGAACGCCCCTTGGCAGCGTGCACTTTTTAATGATTTAAAAAGATTAACACTTTGGGCCGGTCCTTTTTGCAATATCGCAAATGGCCTTGCGGTTAATATCCTGGCCTCCATGGGCTTTAAAGGCGTCATCGTCACGCCTGAACTCGGGCAAAAAGATTATCTTTTGCTATCCCGGCAAAGCCCGTTGCCTCTGGGAATCGTACTTTACGGCAGCTGGCCCCTGTGTATTTCTCGCGTACTGTCGAACCGAATGGAAACTGAAACTCTTTTTATGAGCCCCAAAGGCGAAGCCGCCTGGGTAAAAAATATCGAATCCGATTATTGGGTGTATCCCAACTGGAAGCTCGATTTAAGAACCCATAGAAAATCCCTCGAAAAAGGAGGCTACAAACTGTTTGTGCATCTGTTGGAACCGATTCCGAAAGATGTAACACTTAAAAAGAGGCCCGGGTTGTGGAATTGGGAGGTGGGACTTCTCTAAGTCTTATTATGACAGGCATATGTTTAATATTCCGAGGATTATTTTTTGAGCATAACGCAGATATTGGGCAAAAAGACCATTTTTGGATGGACAATAGTCATGAGGGGGAAAAGAATGAACTCGCTATCGATATTCACTGCAGCCATCGAGGCCAAACTAAGAATCGGGCCGGATATGTGTGATATTACACCACAGCTTGGAAACCTGATCAGCGAATCGAAGATCCAGACCGGAAATTTGTCTGCGACAGTGGTTGGATCCACCGGTTCCATCACCACCATTGAATTCGAACCCGGTGTCATCGAAGACCTGAAAAGGGCCATCAACATGCTGGCGCCTCCAGGTCTGGAATATGAGCATGAAAAAGCCTGGCACGACGGCAACGGCCACAGCCATGTTCAAGCCGCGCTGCTGGGACCTTCCATTGCTTTGCCGGTTCGAAACGGAAAACTCAAACTGGGAACCTGGCAGCAAGTGGTTGCGGTCAATCACGACAACCGTCCAAGAACACGGGCCATCGAAGTCACCATTATTGGATCCGAATAGCGTCGAAAACGGATGATACTTTTTTCTAAGTATCTATATATTTGGACCAAATTGACGTTTAAGAAGTCTTAGGTATGATTAAATTTATGCTGGAAGCTGCTTGAGTGGATTAGGGATCGTTGTGAAAAAACCTTCCTCGATACGAGGTCTTGACGAATGTATTGTCCTAAACCGATTATCTTTCTCAAAAGATAAGGCCGGTTTTTTCATTACGAGCCCTTATCCACAAGTTCTTTCAGAATAAATGGATTCTCCTTGACAAACGCCTTAATCCCTATTAATAATTCGCTTTTGTGAAAATTGAAATGGTGTTGAAAAAGCCATTTATTTTAATACAAAAATTGAAAGGAGACGATAACCAATGGCAAATCTAATTCCACCCCATGGCGGTAAAGGCTTGACCTGCTGCCTGCTTGAAGGCGCCGAACTTGAGGCAGAAAAGAAAAAGGCCCAAGGTTTGAAAAAGATCACCATGTCCCATCGGGAAGTTGGCGATTTGATTATGATGGGTATCGGCGGATTCAGCCCCCTGACAGGCTTCATGACAAAAGCGGACTGGAAAGGTGTTTGTGAAAATTTCTTGCTGGACGACGGAACGTTCTGGCCCATCCCGGTGACCCTTTCCGTGGACAAAGCCGATGCCGACAGCATCAACAACGGTGATGAAATCGCCCTCTGCGATCCGGACAGCGGTGAAATCATGGGAACCATGAAGATCACGGAAAAATATGAAATGACCGAAGCCGACAAAAAGTTCGAATGTGAAAAGGTCTATATGGGTGAAGGGACCCCGACCCCGGAAGAATTCTGGAAAATTGCAAAGGACGATCACCCCGGTGTACAGATGGTGATGAACCAGAAGGATGTCAACCTTGCAGGGCCGGTCAAGGTACTGAGTGAAGGTGAATTTCCACCAAATATGCCGGCGTCTATATGAGGCCCGAAGAATCCCGCAAAATTTTTGAGGGAAAAGGGTGGAGCGAAATCGCCGCTCTGCAGCTCAGAAATCCCATGCACAGATCCCATGAATATCTCTGCAAAATCGCCGTGGAAGTGTGCGACGGCGTCTATATTCACTCTTTGGTTGGGAATCTGAAACCCGGTGACATTCCCGCCGATGTTCGCGTCAAATGTATCGATGCTCTCGTCAAGAACTATTTTGTGGATAAAAACGTGGTTCAGGGCGGCTATCCTCTGGATATTCCCCATCTTGCCCCCGGCCACGACGTAGTCCTTTCCCTTGTAAGTCATCTGTCCCACCGGGGAAATGACTGCCGCCGTGCCTGTTCCGAAAGCCTCTTTGAG
>JARRRC010000432.1:0-2609 GCA_037381105.1 Desulfobacterales bacterium | reverse complement strand
TGCGAGGGAAATCTGTCAACCATCAATCCAAACGGATACTGCATGATGGATCCGAAGAGCATGTACAAGGAAAGAACCAGCCCGATATCGGCGGGGCTCATCTTTTCTGCTTTTATGGCAAGGAGCGGGAAGAATGTATTGAATCCCCATCTGTAAAATCCCCTTGTCGCCATGTAGGTCATAATGCCGATCATGGGTTTATCCTTAAAGACCGGAAAAAGGGACTTGAAGAAGGGATCCCTCTTTTTGTCATAACTCTTGACGGCGGCGCTTTCCGGCACCAGGAAAAGCACCAGTCCCATGACCAAAAGGGACAGCCCGCCCATGGCGTAGAAAGGCGCTTTTATATTGAACTGATCGGTGAGAATTCCGCCGAGGTATGGGCCTATCGCCATCCCCGCAAAAAAGGACATGAAGAATAGATTCATGTACTTTCCTTCCTTCCCGACCGGCGTCAGGTCGCCGATGTAGGCCTGGGCCACCGGTGTGACCAAAACCACCGCGAATCCCTGTAAGAGCCTGATAAGGGTTAAAACCAGCGGAGACTTGGCAAAAACAAACCAGGCGGAAACAACGGCGAAGAGCACCAAACCGGCTATCATGAGATTTTTCCTGCCGTGTCGATCCGAGTACTGCCCGACAAACGGGGCGAATATGCTTCTCGACATCGCAAAGCCGGCGAAAATAATTCCCAGTTGGATCCCGGTCGCCTTCATGCTTTTGGCATACAGAGGCAGGATCGGGTCGATTATTCCGAGCCCGGCCATCGTGATGACCGTGGCGATAAATAGGGTGATGAATATTTTCTTGTTCATATCCGTATTAATAGAATTGTTTTTGCCGAATTATATCTCATCTATAACAGCGTTTCGAGAAACCATCTGGATTTATTAAAAAGCCTGCCGGCTTGGCTCTCATACTGCCGAATAAAATAAAAAAGGGCAGCACTTTCCATGCTGCCCCTAATGTTTAATATCCAAGTTTTCAAGCACAGGCCCTTGAAGTCGGGCAAGCTGTGCATCCCCCGTCAAACTGCAATGCACAATCAAATTTAAATCCGAACTGAGAGAAATCAACTTTGATGGGTGCAGCTTCTCCCAGAAGATCTTCATCAACAATGAACTGAAAGCCGTCAATGTCAAAAACGGTGTCTGAGTCCTTAGGCTCATCCAGAGCCATGGCAAGAGATGGGCCTCCTCATCCACCTGCATTCAGAAAAATGCGTATGGGTTTGATCTCTTTATTTTGAAAATATTCAGCGATCTTATCTGTTGCTGATTTCGTAATTTCAAGCATAATATCCTCCCCGCAGAAATATCTGTATGTATGATTTCTGAACCTGGGGCAAAATAGGAATGGATATTGGACTTGTCAATGCATGGGGTTGCTGGTTGGGATCAGACGATGTCAGATCTGGTGTGGTTGATGAAGGAAATAATGATGAAACCTTTCCTACATCATAGACAATTCATTCACATTTTTCCCAATAAGGATCAGGTTGTTGGATTGCTTGTTGATGCTGCCGAGCTTTTTCCCCAATACCTCTCTGCCGAATGGATGGATGGTCTTCAGATCGCTCGTATCAATAAAGATTTGATAGTAACCCTTATCGTTGTCTGTTAACGTGTTGATTAATTCGTATGCAGAGCTTCCATCAAAATCTCCAGTCAATTTAATGTGGAGACTGTCTCTGGTTTTAAAAGAATAAATCTGGAAATTTGATGCCATGAGTTTTTCTCCTTGTTAAAGATTTAAGGCTTGGAGATAGCTGCTATTTAACTATCAAACTGTTTGTGAGCAGTTAATTAAACCTCTTATTTTTGCGGCCTTTTGTCAATGAGGGAACGGTTTCAAATTTATAGGAAGAAACCTTGGAGGCGGGAGTTTTACCTAAAATTTTATTTCTGAATATATTTCATGTGGAGCAAACAAACTGCTGATTTGTTCATATGACTACATCTGTAAGATTATCACCCAAAATGCGCCATCGGACCTTCGTCCTAAATAGTTGAGGGGTCGGACCATTTTTCTAAACAGCCGCTGCATGGATAATCTTTTCTTTAAACCGCATGAACTCGCGGCAAGGGATCGTAAAGAAAGAACAGGAAACTATCTTTTAAATATCAATAAGTTCGCCTCATTATTTTAAAGTTCTTTTAAAGATACGATTTCGGCTTTCGCCTGTTCTTTCCAACGATCCCTAAGCCGCTCAAACAGCATCCGATTTAAAGAAAAGATTATCCATTTCGCTCCATTTGAGGATTTCGAAGAAAAACTCCCCGAGGGCTCAACTAGTTAGTGTCCATCCAGAAATGAGGATATTTGTCTAAGATCGAGGCATGCGAAAAAAATAACCACAGGCATATAATTGATATTCCGAGGATTATTTTTTGAGCCTAACGCTGAGATTAGGCAAAAAGACCATTTATGGATGGACACTAGTTATCACTTCAATGTCCTGACGTAGTCAAGACTCTCTTTTAGGAATTGATTGATGCACTCTATCTGGCTTGATTTAGACCGAGAAAAAAAGTGGTGTTCTTCGGATTTCATATCCAGCCAGTGACACCAGCGCCCGTTTTTTATTTCACCGAGTTCAATTTTACGGC
>JARRRC010000431.1:0-2616 GCA_037381105.1 Desulfobacterales bacterium | reverse complement strand
AATAATTAGCTTGATCTTTCTCTAAATGAAGATTATTATAGGTTTAATCAATTAAGTTCCGTTTAACCTACGGGACGGTTTCTCTCTGAAGGAACAATCCATTTGTCAAAGTGGCATCCTCCAGTTTGTAACATTGAAAATTTTTAAGAAAGGAGGATGTTATCATGACCAATGGAACTGTTAAGTGGTTTAATGACCATAAAGGGTTCGGATTCATTGAGCAGGAAGACGGACCGGATGTGTTTGTTCATCATTCTGCAATCAATGCAGACGGTTTTAAATCCCTCAATGAAGGCGACCGAGTTTCCTTTGACATAGAGCAAGGACAAAAAGGTCCTTCCGCTGCAAATGTCACTGTGATTTAACCTTATGTTCTGAGTAAAAAAGGCATTCCTTCAAATATTGAGGGGATGCCCTTTAGCTTAAACTATACTCCTTAATATGTGAGCGGCTGGGGAGAAGATTATAGAAAGAACATATCCGGGATTCCACACTGAGCCGGCTGTCTTGAAGCCTTGATATGAGTTCTATTGTAGTTTTTCAGTAATCGACCATAAGCAGGAGGTTTTATGTTGTATATAGGAAATTTTTATTATGTTTCGAATCAGGAAGAAGAATTGGATCCGAATAGAAGGCATGGCGAATTTAACTTGTTGATTGAGTCATACAGCACTGAAGTTGCTGTAAATTCTTTCAGATCACGCATCGTGGCTCTGCAAAAATCCAGGGATTTTTTTGGGGGAGCTTGTTCAATCTTTTTCACTCAGCTGCAGGAATTTGAGGAATTACCCAGAACAGAAGCATTAATATTAAACTATAAATCATATGTCGGAGATCCTTTTATGCCTTTTATTGGCTGTATTATTCCGTCTGATCAGGTTGATGCCTGCAAAATCCATAATTGGCAAGAAAACACGCCGAAAATAGATGGACAAAGTCAAAAGGTTTTTTTGGAATTTAAATCATCATCAACAGGGGATTAAAGTAAATCCTAATTTACTCTAATCGAATTTTGACTCGATTCGATTAAGAACTTCATACGAAACATGTTTTAGGTGAAAAAATGAGAACAAACTCCTTAAAAGAAATCAGAGAATCCTTCATGATAAGCAAGTCTGAACTTGCAAGAAAGGCAAATATATCATCAATAACCCTGACACGGATAGAGCAGGGGAAACCAAGCAGAATGGATACAAAACGAAAAATCCTTTTGGTCCTAGGATTGAAGATTTCTGATAAAAACAGAGTGTTTCATTAATTAAAGATTATTGCCAATTGGTCAAAAAGTATAACCCTCGTTAGTCAATCCCGACATAGGTTTTCATAATGTTCATGCATTAAACTTTAACGAACTGAAGATCCGCGGTTCGCGAGTTCTCATCGGTGATCGAGACGTCCATTGAGCGCAGCTATTCATCTAATTTCTGAAAGCAGATCACCAGAATTTTTTGCAGCTTTTCATTCTGAAACAGATTGACAAAATGAATATATATGCATATTTTCAAGATGTAAATTGACTATCCCAACATTTTTCCTTTCTACTTTTTAACTAACACCGGTTTGAATTTAGCCGGATCTACCCTCGCAACAGCTATTCACATTGTGCGATTTCACTTTATTAGTTATTTCAAAATATTACATTTTTATCATTTTTTTCAAGTCAGGCCTAATTCCACTAAACGCGTTTGTGATCGCTTTGGAAGATGGAATTGGTATTAAGTATCACACGAATTGACACGCAAATTTCTTCGGTTCATGAATCGATTGGGGTCAAAGCTTTTTCGAGGAGGTTGAAGCCAGCGCCAGTTATTTGGCGAGGACCTTTAATGCTTTTAGTTAACATTCGACACTTTCATCATGTCACATTGATAAATCAGATGTTTCAAAAAGGAGAATTTGAACCATGAAACTCAGACCATTACAGGATCGAATTTTAGTTCAACGGCTTAAAGAAGAGGAAAAAACAAAATGTGGAATCATCATCCCGGATACGGCCAGGGAAAAACCAGTTGAAGGCAGAGTGATTGCCGCCGGAATTGGTAAACTCAACGAAGAGGGAAATAGAATAGCACTTGAAGTCAAGAAAGGCGATCGGATTCTATTCGGCAAATATTCGGGTAATGAGGTAAAAATAGAGGATGAAGAATACCTTATCATGCGCGAGGATGACGTGCTTGGCGTCATCGAATAAAAACCTATATGTGGAGGTTAAAACAAGATGTCTAAACTAATAAAATATGACATGAAAGCCCGTGAAGCAATGCTCAACGGGGTAAGAACTCTTGCTGATGCGGTTGTTGTCACCCTGGGCCCCAGAGGAAGAAATGTCGTCCTCGACAAATCTTGGGGATCGCCGACGGTTACCAAAGACGGTGTCACAGTGGCCAAAGAAATCGAATTGAAAGACAAATTCGAAAACATGGGCGCTCAGATGGTAAAGGAAGTCGCCAGCAAAACAAGTGAAATGGCCGGTGATGGCACAACCACTGCTACGCTTTTGACCAGATCTATTTATGAAGAGAGCCCCGTCGACCTCAGTCCTGCACGAAACCGTGACGTGCCAGTAGCTCGCGCGTAATGCCTCCGCCATCCGCCTTCGCAGCCTCGTCACCGAGC
>JARRRC010000430.1:0-9559 GCA_037381105.1 Desulfobacterales bacterium | reverse complement strand
AAAAAAGATTATAAAAAAGAAAGCAAAGAAGAAAAAACAGACGATTCAGTAAGTGATGGATGATCAAGAAAAAATTCCCTTTACCGCCCATCTTGAAGAACTCAGAAAACGGTTGATTATCTGCTTTGTAGCCGTCGGCATCGGTTTTGTTTTGTCGTACGGTTTTAAGGAAAAACTGTTTCAAATCTTGACCCACCCGTTGATCGGAGTGATGCCGCCCGGCGACAAGCTTATCTTTACCGGTCTTCCCGAAGCGTTTTTCACCTATTTAAAGGTTGCCTTTCTCTCCGGAATTATTCTGTCTACACCGGTGATCTTTTATGAGTTCTGGATGTTTGTTGCCCCTGGATTGTATGACAAGGAGAAACGGTTACTGCTCCCCATTGTCGCTCTGTCCACCCTCTTTTTTGTCGGCGGGGCATTTTTCGGATATTTTATCGTATTCCCGTTCGGCTTTAAATTTTTCTTAGGATTTGCCTCAGATACCATACGCCCCTTGCCGTCAATGCGGGAATATTTAAGCTTTTCTTCAAAGCTGTTGCTCGCCTTTGGCTTGGTTTTTGAACTTCCTTTAGTTGTTTCCTTTCTTGCAAAGCTGGGAATCGTTTCCGTTGACTTTTTAAAAAAGAACAGAAAATATTCCATCCTTTTAATTTTTATGGCCTCCGCCATTTTGACCCCGCCGGATGTTGCAACCCAAATAATGATGGCGCTGCCGTTAATGATACTTTATGAAATCAGCATTATCGGCGCCAAAATTTTTGGAAAGAAGAAACTGGAGGAAAACGATAATAAACAATAAAACAAGTTGATTATATACCATTTTTTTACCATTTTTTTGAAACATGCGAATATTTTATGAAGACTTCTTTTATCATTGACAGATCTACTTCTACTTGATAGATAGCGTTTTATTTTGTCCGTCATAACTCAAACAAAGACCAAAAGGGGAGGCAAGCGGTTATGAGCAAAAGATTCTGGATTATCGCAGCGGTGACTGTTATCGTAATGTTTTTTATTGGCAACGGCCTCTATGCCAAAATGGCCAGCAAGGAATTCAAAGATGTCATAAAAATGGACAACAAGGCATACGGAGAACATACCAAAGGCATCGTAACGTTTACCCATGAGAAACACACAAAGGAATATGCAGAGAAATATCCGGAGTTTTTTAAAAAAGGTTGTGGAGAGTGCCACCATAACAAAGAAGGCAAACCATTGGTCAATCTCAAAAAAGGCGATGAGGTTCAAAACTGCATCGATTGCCACAAAAAACACGGATATATTAAAGGGAAAGAAGCCAGGGGACTGACAAAGAAGCAAAAGCTGGAATATTATGCCAATGCCATACATGATAATTGCAGAGACTGCCACCGGAAATTTAACAGGAAAATGAAGTTGAAATCAAATGAAAAAGGCGCAGCTCTTTTTTCATTGCCCCGACAAGTCCGGGAAAACCGTTCACCGGTTAATGGGAGTTTGAATTATGGATTTAACCGTGAACGCTGAACCCTGAACGGTTTCTTTTATAGGCCATCGCATTGCGAACCAAAGCACCGGCCCAGCCGGGCGTTCCAAGGGCATGGATATGCGTAAAGGTGGCCAGAACATTTTTATAACAAACGCCGTCACGTCGATTCAAAAAGCCGGCTCCCCGTTTCATGACAAAGGCCAGATCGTTATCTGTTCCGTGCCATCTTAAGACCCTTGAATAGTGGAATTCATGACCTTTGATTTCAGTTCCGATGTCAAAATAAGGGTTTTTACGCGCTACTTTGACAACAGTGTACCCATGGCCCTGGGGTTTTTTGAAAAATCCGAACACTATTGGCAGGACACCGGCCATGGGATATGACTTTTCTTCCAAAACAAGTTCCTCTCCCAGATACATAAGACCGCCGCACTCCGCATAGATCGGCAGACCACCTTGTGCCAAGTCCTTTAACTCCTTTCTGAAGGTTATATTGCTTGACAATTCATGGGCGTGGGTTTCGGGGAATCCGCCGCCGATATACAGGGCGTCCACCGGCATAATGGTATCGGATGTAAAGGGGCTGATGACTAAAGTTTCCGCCCCTGCCGCCTGAAGCGCCTCGATATTTTCCGGGTAGTAGAACTGAAATGCAGAATCTCGGATGATCCCGATTTTGGGTTTCTGATGCTTTCCGGAGTCAAGGGAAGATTCTGCTTCAGCCGGGATGTTGATCTGAATGCGAGCTTTATATCGCATCTTACCCGACGAAGCATCATGAACCGGAATCGCTTGGGCATTGAAGGAAATTTCAGCCAGCGCGTCGAGATCGAGATATCGGGAGGCGATTCCGGCGGCATCATCGACGGCATCCATGGCACAGCCGTGTTCCGGAGTCGGAACCAATCCCAGATGTCGCTCGGGAAATTTTTCCCAATCGAGTTTCGGAATCGCGCCCAGTACGGGGATATGACAGTATTGTTCAATATTTTTCCGAAGAACATTTTCATGCCGGGATCCCGCAACCCGATTCAGAATTACCCCTTTTATGTCGACATCCGGGTCAAACATCATGCAGCCAAGAACTGCCGCTGCCATGGTCCGGGTGGATTTTGTGCAGTCGATACATAGCACTACGGGCGCCTTGAGAAGCTTGGCCAGCTCGGCGGTGCTGGTGCTTCCCTGAATATCGATACCGTCGTATAATCCCCGGTTTCCTTCGATAACCGAAATGCCTTCTGTTGTGGAATGGGAATAAAATGACTGAAGAAGGTGGGGTGCTTTAATCAGGAAAGTATCGAGATTGTAACAGGGCCGGCCGGCCGCAAGTGAAAGCCAGCCGGCATCGATATAGTCCGGTCCTTTTTTAAAGGGTGTGATCTGTTTGCCCGATGCTTTCCATGCTGCGGTCATTCCAATGGATACGATGGTCTTCCCCGCTCCTCCCCGCAAGGCTGAAATTAAAATTCGGGGGAAATCCATATTCTCCTGCTGCACAACGGGCTTAAAAATAAAGCGAGTTTCGGTGCGATCAATTCAAACGAAATATTTCTGGCGTTAATCTTCGTGTTCGGCTTGTGCCTGTTTGCCGGTCCCTTTGAGCCCGTATAGGGATGTACTCCCGCTTGACCAGTATTCAAGCACGCCTTCCACCACCATCTGGTTAATCAGCTTTTTGGCGACCCTGGGTTTTTCGTCGAGTATTTTCGCCAAATCATTAAAGTAAAATTTGGATTTTACTTTTTGTTTCTTTGTCAACCCTTCGACGATTTTCTGTTTTGCCTCTTCGTATTCCATTATTCAGCCTCTCTTTTTCAAAAAGGGGAGACAAAAGTTTGCCTCCCCTTTGTAATGACAACAATTAAAACTTAAACTGTGAGGTCTGCCGCCAGGTATAATAGGCTGGATCACGGAAATCATCAATGAGATGATGGGTAAATTCAAGTTCGCATTTCTCAAAGAATCTTTCCCATCCGATCCTTTCCGCCCATTCACCTAAACGTTCATATTTGTTGCCTCCTTTGGAATAGGCATCTACTATTTTCTTAATGGTTGCCGTGGTCGAAGGCCAGCGCGGCGCCTCGTTGGGCAAAAATGCCACCACCACCTTGGAAAACTTGGGTGCGGAAATCCGGTTGGACACCTTTCCACCGGCCATAATCACGATACCGTCGCCCACGTCGTCCGCCAGCGGCATTGCCGGACACTTGACGGAAACACTGTTCACCTTATTTCCATCGGAAAGCTCCACTTTTGCCGGTTTGATGGCTGCCGTGGGACACGCTGCAATGGCCAGGGGAATTTCGCACATCTTGTCCAGGTATTCATGGTCCAGCATGGGCGGTTTGCGGTGGTATCCCAGGATGGCGATGTCCGAGCAGTGAACCGCACCGCACATATTCAGGCAGCAGGCCAGGGATACACGAAGCTGGGCCGGAAGCCGCATGTCTTGAAAATCGTCAAACAGCACATCCATAGTGGCCTTGACCGGACCCGATGCGTCGGTGGCCGGCGTATGGCAGTGAATCCAACCCTGGGTATGGACGATGTTGGTAACACCGGCGCCCGTACCGCCGATGGGGAATTTAAAACTGCCGCCGGCAAACTTGCGACTTGCAAGGTCCTTTTTCAAGGGCTCGACCTTGTCTTTGCTGTCCACCAAAAATTCGATATTGTTACGAGTGGTGAATCTCAAATATCCGCCACAGTACTTGTCTGCAATCTCACAAATTTCACGGATATGGGTCACGCTCATGAACCGGCAACCGCCAACCCTTACCGTATAAAGTTCATCACCTGTTTCGGAAACATGGACCAGAACACCGGGTTCCAGGATTTCATGATACAGCCATTTACCTTTATTCTTTTTAATTACAGGTGGATAAAACTCTTCAAAATGTCTTGGACCGATGTCTGTTATTCTATTTTCCATCGGTTTGTCAGGATTATAACCTGATGATACAAATGCCATGGTCTTTACCCCCTATCGTTGATGGAATTTTCTGAATTCGTTGATATCACGTTGGAAACCACCTTCAACTTCCTCTTCTTTCCAGAAGATGTATGGGTTGTGGCGTGGTTCCTGAACCATTCGCGGATCCGGTTTAAAACCCGTTACTTCGAGGAGCTTCTGGAATCCTTGTCGTTTCATCAGCTCGCCGAGCCGTTCACGGTTCTTTCCTTCTTCCATCCACCAATCCCAGATAGGCTCAATAACCGTCTCTTTAATTTCATCATAAGGCTCCTCCACCTTAATAAAAGGAACAATGAGGGAACCCATCTGAGCACCGTCAAGGATCGGAGCTTTTGCCCCTGCGAAAATTGAACATCCTCGATCATTACCTATTCTCAAGGCTCTTGGCATGACATTGATGCAGTGCATACATCTTGTGCATTCACGGTTATCGATCTTCAGTTTTCCGCCCTCCAGCCACATGCATTTGGTGGGACAAAGGTCGATCACCTCTTTCTGTATGTCAAACGGTCCCCAATCCCGTCCGGCATGGGCTCCGCCGTTGGGCGGCAGTTCTCCACCCATGTAGGCAGCAACCGCTTCCTGATCGATCTTGATATCATCACGCCAGGTTCCGATAAACGAGAGGTCCGCACGTGCAATGGATGCAACGCAGCAGTTGGGACACCCGTCAAATTTAAATTTAAACTTGTATGGGAATGCCGGACGATGAAGCTCGTCCTGATATTCAACGGTGAGATCATGGCAGATGGCCTGGGTGTCGTAACACGCCCATTCACAGCGTGCCTGCCCCACACAGTCGGAAGGGGTCCTCAGGTTTGAACCGGAACCGCCCAGATCCTGATGTAGATTATGGCCTAATTCCCAGAAGATTTCTTCCAGCTGAGGAGTTGTGGTCCCGAGGAATATGATATCACCGGTGGAGCCGTGCATATTGGTAAGACCACTACCGCGCATTTCCCAAAGGTCACAAATATCTCTTAGGTATTTAGACGTATAGAATTTACCCGCGGGCTGGGACACTCGCATGGTATGAAAATGGGCAACGCCAGGAAACATCTCAGGTTGGTCGCAATATCTGCCGATAACGCCCCCGCCATAGCCGAACACACCAACAATGCCGCCGTGCTTCCAGTGGGTTCTCCCGTGCTTATATGAGAGTTCGAGAATGCCAAGAAGGTCTTCACAAACATCCTGGGGGATTTGAAATTCTACACCCTTTTCATTTTTTGCCCTCGAATCGATTTCCTGCTTTAGATCAGACACGAAACTCGGCCATGGCCCGCTTTCAAGCTGGTCCAGCAAAGGGGTTTCATGTTTTGCCATTGTATTACCCTCCATTCTGATTATTAATTAATCGACCTGACTCAAAAGAAAATTTACCATCCCCTTTCAGGGCAGCAACAATCACCTCCTCTCATTATTTTTCCTATTTTTTCAAATGTTATCATTCAATACATTTTATATGAGGTTCAGGACATACAAAGAAATCATATAGAATCAATATCAATGCTTGTCAATAAAAAAGCAGAAGGTCAAAACGTTAAACGTCATTTTATTCTGAAGTTAGGATGTTATAATCTTTCTAATTGTCTGACGGCATTGTATAGATCTTCTACATGTTTTTCGAGATGCTGCCGGATGACCGGGATCTCTGGTGCCTTTGAAGAATATGTATGAACAATGGCGTGATTCAGATCAAAAAAATCCGCCGGACTACATGCCAAAAGATGTCGCCGGAAACCGTCGGCCAGAGACTCTGTAAACACGCTGATCGGCGGTTTCAAGGCCAATCCTTCAAAAATACCCTTCAATGTTCCACTAAGCGCGACGCAGCGCTTCCAATATCATTTCCGTATCGGTTGTCTTAATCTCATGATGAAAATTCTTTTCGAACATGGATCTGTATTGTCTTACCGTGACAAGCTTTACCTCGACATCCTCTTTATGACACTTCAGGACAAAATCACCGGCAGCATGATGCCACGAAAAAATCTGCTCAAAGGTCTCGATGTTGTAATAATAAGTTAAAATTTTCGCGGCCTCCCGGTAAAGGTGCATGTTTTGATGTTTGGTTAGAAAAAAGTTTCCGTGATTACCGTCCCATACAACAATTTTGTACGTTCCATCCGATGGATCAAGGGAAAGGTGAAATTCGTTGAACCCCTCAAACCACTCGGCTAAAAACATTTTGGTTTCAACTTGATCCCTATTTATAAAAGCAGTCCCCTGGGCATATACTTTGGGAGTAAACGAATACGGGGCATCCGTGTTGAGCATTTTTAAAATTCCGTATTCCCTTTCCACACACTGTTTGCCGATTTCCGTCATCGCCAGGTTTAGAGCAAAGGAAATTTGAATGCCTTTGAGAATGGTTTCTATTCTGGCTGGATGATAAAATGCTCCGTGTTTGTCGAGAATGATCCTGATTTCGTCTATTTCATTAAAAGGGACCCGGCGGCAAAGATGTTGGGAAACCGCTTGTGTAATGACAGCATATCGGTCTTTTTCCAGAAAATCTCTCGCGGCTGAAAAGCAGTCTCCGTGATGAATAAGCATATCGCTGCTTGGTTCAGATGTTCCGGCGGATTGAGTTCGGCTGAGGGGAATCGGTGCCGACCATATGGAATTTTCCTTTTGGATGGGATTTTTTGTGTTGGATAAAAAATATTTAAATCTCGACATGCGGGCTTTTTCTACGAATTATTACCTGTACTTTTTGATCTCATCTAAAATTTCAGGCGCCACTTCATAACCGAGTTCCATCGCTTGATCAATATGTCTTATCGCCAGATCATGCAACCCTTTTTCAAGATAGGCGATTCCCAGGTTGTTATGCCCGACGGCAAAGTCCGGCGCAAGCTCTATGACCTTATGACCGGTTTCGATACTTTCATCAATCATGCCTTTCATCAGATAAGCATTTGCCAGTGTAGTATAAGCCTGCAAGAATTTTGGATTCCATCGAATCGCTTTTTCAAGGGCAGAAATCGCTTCCTCAACATTTCCCAATTGAAGCTGCACAAAGCCGATATTCCCATTTGGCCTAGAAGACCGATGGCAAGATTGTAATGGGAAGTACCGCACTCTGGATTTGCTGCAACGGCAGCTTGTTGTTGAGCGATGTACTCTTCAACATTTTTTGCTTTGGGCATAATTACATCCTTTGACAGGTTTTAGTTTTATCAATAGCATGAGCAAAAGCATCTATCAATATATAGATTGAAAATCCTTAAATTTTGAAATTAGTATGGCAGTGTTTTTGGGTTGTCAAGCAAAAAACAACTTGCATTAATAGGACAAAACTATTGACAAATTATTACCATTCGTAATAGAAGAATTGGTCTAAAAGTGTATATCGTGTGTAAAGAAAAAACCTTAATTATTTTATACTTATAACTTTTTCAATAGGAGGTTCTCATGGCAGATTGTTATATTAACATCTTTTTGGATGATGACAAATTCAAAAAGATTCAAGATGCAGGTTTGGCCGATAAGGTTACCGAAATAGATGGCAAAAAGGCAATTCAGGTAGGGATGACAAAGAAAGATAAAAAGAAGCTTGAAAAGGGATTTAAAGATTTAACCTTTGATGATTCAAATGAGTGTCGTCTGCCGGAAGGAGGCGAGGAAACTTTGTTTGATATCATCGTGGAGATGAAAAGCATCGATGTTATGAAGTTCGCAATTACAAAACTTTATAATCCGCTGAAAGGCCGAGATGTTTTTGGAAGAGGTACCGGGATGCGATAGTGGCGCCATAGAATAATTTTTTGTATTCGAGACCCTTGAAAGCATTTGAGTTTGTTCTCTTAATCTGAATCCTATCATAAATATTGGTCAAAACGAATGTTTTTCAAGGGTCTGATACAAACCGCATTGTCAATCCTTCTTTCATTGCCCGTTGTTTAATTGATCTTAAGCCGTATCATCCACTTTCTAAAAATCCCGGACGAGTTTATTTCGTTATTTTCTGTACCTGTTCAAGAAGACAATTTCATTTAAATACAAAGGGGGATGTTATGATCGCAGGATGCTTCACAGCAATTATTACGCCGTTTAAAAACGATGCTGTCGACTATGAAGGTCTAAAAAAACTGTCAGATTTCCAAATCAAAAATGGGATTACCGGAATACTGGCCGTGGGAACCACCGGAGAAAGTCCAGTCCTGAGCTGGGATGAACATAACCGCGTCATTGAGATCGTCGCAGAGAAAGCCAAAGATAAATGTCTTTGTATTGCGGGCGCCGGAAGCAATAACACGAAAGAATCTCTAGAGGGAACAAAACATGCGGTTTCTGTGGGTGCGGATGCGGTACTGCTGGTAGATCCTTACTATAACGGCCCCAGTTCCCTTGAGATCCGCAAGGAATATGTCGCCCCGGTTGCCGAGGCCGCGCCGGACATCGAAATTATTCCTTATGTCATTCCGGGCAGAACCGGAGCACAATTGTTGCCGGAAGATCTGGCGCTTTTAAATGAAACATACGATAATGTCAATACGGTAAAAGAGGCGACGAACAATCTCGAGAATATGAGAAAGACGCGAAAATGCTGCGGACCGGATTTTACCATATTGTCCGGTGATGACGGCATGACATTTGAAATAATGTTGGACCCGCAGATAAAGGCCTCAGGCGTCATTTCCGTGGCATCGAATGTTGCCCCCAAGGCAATCACACAAATGGTCCATCTGCTTCGTGAGGGTGATCAAGCGACGGCTAAAAAATTGCTCAATGCCCTTGAACCCCTGTTTAATCTGGTAACGGTTAAAACAATGGAAAAAACACCTTTTGGAGAGGTGGTATGCCGGGCCAGGAACCCGTTGGCCTATAAAACGTTGATGTCGATTCTGGGAATGCCCTCCGGCGGATGCAGGCAGCCCCTCGGGAAAATGACGAGAAACGGACTGGAAACGGTTCTGAAGGCCGCACGAAAAGTACAGGCGGATCATCCGGAGATATTTAAACCCGTGGCGGAATTCTTCAATGTGGATATTGAGGATCGCTTAAACGATCCATCCATCTTGGAAGGTCTTTATTACGAAGCTTATTAATACCCAAGTTTAGCGTTTCAAATTTTAAAAGGGGATCAAAGGTCTTTCATTTTTCTG
>JARRRC010000429.1:0-6214 GCA_037381105.1 Desulfobacterales bacterium | reverse complement strand
GGAAATGTGACCCTTGAAATCACAAAACCCATAACATCTTCGAATTACACCAGGAAAACAAAAGACGATCTTATAGAAAAGGTTAGAAATATCATCCTGGAATCTTATGAAGAAGGCAAGAAGAACTGACCGTTATGCTGAAAATAATACCCCTCGGCGGATTGGGTGAAATCGGGCTGAATATGATGGTGTTTGAATATGGTGAGTCCACGTTTATTGTGGACGCGGGTCTCATGTTTCCGGAAGACTATATGCTGGGAATCGATTATGTTATTCCCGACATGACGTATATCAAACAAAGAAAATCAAATGTTCTCGGGGTTGTATTAACCCATGCCCACGAAGATCATATCGGCGCCCTGCCCTATCTTCTCAAAGAGATGAATGTGCCGATTTACGGAACGCCGTTTACGCTGGGCGTCGTGCGCAACAAACTTGAAGAATACGGTATTTTTGCTCCGGTTTCATTGAACAAAATCTCTCCGGGATCAAAACTTGAATTCGGCGTTTTTGAACTGGAGTTCATCCGTGTCTGCCACAGTGCGGTGGACGGGGTCGGTATCGCCATTAATACGCCCCTGGGACGGGTTATTCATACCGGTGATTTTAAAATCAGCCATACTTCCGTCGACGGCATGATCACGGATGTCAACAAGTTTGCACAATACGGCGAGAAAGGTGTTCTTGCCCTCCTGTCCGATTCCACAAATGTCGAGAGGGAAGGATATACCATCTCCGACCAGGAGGTCGGCGACACTCTGGGGAGGATTTCGGCCGGTCGAAAAGGACGAATCATTATCGGTCTTTTTGCCTCCAGTATTACGAGAATTCAACAGGTCATCGACATCGCCCGGGCGATTAACAGGAAAATCATTTTTAACGGCAGAAGCATAGAAACAACGGTAAATATTGCAAAAGAACTCGGATACGTCAATATCTCCGAAGAGATGGAGATTGACGTTGATCAGATCAATGAATTTCCCGACGAAGAACTCATGATCATCACTACCGGCAGCCAGGGAGAGCCCATGGCGGCACTTGCCCGTATGGCGGCAGGAACACACAGGCAGATAAAAATTAAAAAAGAAGATACGGTCATTCTGTCTTCAAAATTTATACCCGGAAATGAAAAAGCCATCACCAAGATTATCAATGAACTCTATCGAAAGGGGGCCGACGTTATCTATGAAAAGATATCTCAGATCCATGTGTCGGGCCATGCCTTCCAAGAAGAATTAAAGCTGATGATCAATCTGACCAGACCCAAATATTTCATCCCAATCCACGGAGAATACCGGCATCTGGTTCTGCATTCCCGATTGGCCGAACAGGTCGGTATTTCGAAACAAAACATTCTTCTTGCTGAAAACGGACAGATCATTGCGTTTGATGAACATGGCGGCAGGGTTTGCGACAGTGTTGTCACAGGCCGCGTACTGATAGACGGCAAAGGTATCGGAGACGTTGGAAGAAGCGTACTCAAGGAAAGGCGTGACCTGTCGGAAGACGGCCTGGTTGTGGTAAATATGGCCTTTGATGAAGAGACCGGTATTGTTGTTTTCGGGCCTGAAATCGTTTCACGGGGCTTTGTATTTGAAACCGAAACAGGCCATCTTTTGGAAGACGCCAAGTGTGTCATTCTTGAGATTGTTGAAGAGATAGGCCCAGAGGTGCCGGAGCGTGCCGTCAAAATCCGTTCACAAATACAAAAAGCCTTGAGGAAATATTTTTCCTTTACCATCAAGCGGCGGCCGGTTATACTGCCATTTATTCTGGAAATCTAGTCTTTAAAGATTGTGAATATTTTATCGAAGCAGGAAGCGATGCGTAGAGAAATCACTGGAATATTGGTCTTTTTCTTTGTTATTTTAACATTGATCAGCCTTCTGTCATACAGCCCGGCAGATCCTTCGATCAATACGGCGCGGTCGGCCGGACATATCCATAATTTTTTCGGGCTGTTCGGCGCCCACCTGGCGGGCATTCTCATCGGACTGTTCGGCCTCGGATCCTTTTGGATACCGATTCTGCTTCTTCTTGTCAGCATTCATTTTTTTGGTGATCATCCCAATAAGGAAATCATCCCCACCATCATCGGCGGCATCATTCTAATGATCACTACAGGAGGTTTGTTGGCAATCAAACACAATCATATTATTATTTTTGGGAGTAAATTTTCTTCGGGCGGCATTATCGGCATTCCTTTAAAATCATTTTTCGTAAAGTATTCAAATGTCATGGGCGGAGCCATTATCCTGGCCCTGTTATGGATCATCGGTTTGATCCTTGCCACAGGTTTTTCTCTGATACGATTCGGCAAACGGCTCTGGCAAACGGCTCTTTTTTCACTGGATCGATTGAAGACCCTGATTGTCAAATGGAAAGAACAGAGAAAAAAATTAAAACAACGATTAAAAACGATCAAAGAAAAGACACCCAGAGCAAAGCCGAAAATTACGATCAAATCTCCCGATCCGCAGCCGATAAAACAGGTGCCCGTACCGCGACAGGAAGTATTTGATTTTATGCGAAAAGGATCCGGTTTCCAGCTCCCTTCCATAAATTTGTTGGACAACTTCGTCATTACCACCTTTGAATATGAGCCTGCTCCGGGAGTTAAAATAAACAAAATCGTCAACCTTACCGATGATCTTGCATTGGCGCTTCGAGCTACAAGCATCCGTATTGTTGCGCCCATACCCGGAAAAGCGGTCATCGGCATCGAACTTCCCAACGCTATACGAGAAGTTGTAAGATTCAAAGGAATCGTTGGTTCTAGCGATTTTGAGAAATCAAAATCGAAACTCACCATCTGCCTCGGCAAAGATATCATCGGAAATCCAGTGGTTGCAGAACTCGACAGGATGCCGCATCTTCTGATTGCCGGGGCGACGGGAAGCGGCAAAAGTGTGGCGCTTAACGCCATGATTTGCAGTCTGCTTTTTAAATCAACCCCGGATGAAGTCAAACTGATTATGATTGATCCCAAAAGAATTGAGCTTTCCAGTTATGACGGAATACCCCACCTGATTACGCCGGTCGTCACTGATGTTAAAAAAGCAACCAATGCCCTTTTCTGGGCCGTACGCGAAATGGAAAAAAGATACGAACTCCTGTCTGAAAAGAAATCAAGACATATCAGGCAGTACAACCAGAAAATCGAAAAAGAGACCAAGACCGATGATGGCCCGGAATCAGAAAAATTGCCGTACATTGTCATCGTAATTGATGAGCTTGCAGACCTGATGCTGGTCGCCTCAAGGAATGTGGAAATCGCCCTGACGCGTCTTGCCCAGATGGCAAGGGCCGCCGGCATTCACCTGATTTTGGCCACCCAGCGTCCGTCCGTTGACGTGCTTACCGGAATTATCAAAGCCAATTTTCCGACGCGTTTAACGTTTCAGGTATCTTCAAAGACCGACTCCAGAACCATTATCGATACAAATGGTGCCGAAAATCTTTTAGGAAACGGAGACATGCTTTTTCTCCCGCCGGGTGCCGCCAAACTCCAGCGTATCCACGGCGCCTTCATTTCCGAAGATGAACATTCGAGGATCATTGAGTTTTTGAAAAAACAAAAAAGTCCTGAATACGACAAGTCCATCCTTGATGCGCCGCCAAAAGAAGAAGATGAATCAGATACCAAAGAATATGACGAAAGATATGATGATGCTTTAGCGCTCGTCACAAAAACAGGACAGGCCTCGATATCCATGATTCAGCGTCATTTGCGCATCGGTTACAACAGGGCCGCCCGTATTATTGAAGTGATGGAAAAAGAAGGCGTCGTCGGCCCTTCGGATGGTGCAAAGCCGAGGGAGGTACTGGTTAAAGGATATGAGGATATCCCCTAACATGAAGCCGGATGAAGATCTGTTAAATACCGTTAAGGGCTTTCTGGACGCCCGTGAAGGAAAAGCCCTGTATGACATCGCACTGGAGGCCAGCCGGGTCGGGCCCTGTCTGGAAATCGGAAGTTACTGCGGAAAATCGACGGTCTATATCGGTTCCGCCTGCAGACAAAATAACGGTATTCTCTTTTCCATCGATCATCACAGAGGTTCTGAGGAGCAGCAGCCCGGAGAAGAATATTTCGATCCCGAACTTTTCAATCATGAAACTGCCCGTGTGGACACATTCAGCGCATTTAGAAAGACGGTTGAAGCCGCCGGCCTTGTCGATACAATCGTTCCCATGGTATGCAAGTCCGAAGTCGCCGCGAGTGCATGGGCAACTCCCCTCAGTCTGGTTTTCATTGACGGCGGCCACTCTTATGAAGCGGCATACACAGACTATAACGCATGGACCGGACACATCATGCGCAAAGGGTACTTGCTCATCCACGACATATTCAAAGATCCCGAAAAGGGGGGACGGGCGCCCTATCAAATTTACAAAATGGCCGTGGCTTCGGGTCTTTTCAAAGAACTCCCCATGGTCAATACTTTAGGAGTGCTTAAACGGCACAACTTTAGAGATTTCCCCCAACAATAATCATTATTAGCCCGGTGCGCTAATTCACAAATACGGTGCCGTATTTTTATAATGGCAACTATCCCAGAGAAGAACGAATAGACTCAGTTATAAATACGATACCGTATTTAAAAATACGGATACTTGGTGCCTTCGCGTCTTTGTGAATTACGTATTCCATTTCTTTTTTCCTCAGGTATAAAACAATGCTCTTTCCCAGAATCGGATTGAGAATTTTGTCTAAAAATTGTGTGAGCCGCGGTTTTTTCATCATATCCCATACCAGAAAACGGTGATATTGATTCACCAGCCTGGAATCTTCACGGTCCGGGCCGACAAGGCATTTCAACCACCAGTAAGGGGTATGCAGGCTGTGGGCGAAATGAATCCCCCATTGGATTAATTTTTTGAATATATGCGAATATGTCCATTACGGGTATTGCGATAATTGTCTGAAAGTGCCCAGCAGATCCGCTCCGGCAGATATCTTGGGACACTGACAACAAGGTTCTTGCCCGGCTTTAACACCCTGACCACTTCAGAAACCGCAATTTTATGATATTGAATGTGTTCCAGTACTTCAGAACAAATGACAAGATCAAAACAATTATCCTGAAAAGGAAGCGCACAGATATCGGCGACAATCATTTCAACTTCGCCGCCGCCGCATTTTCCAAGGTTTTGGTGCGTATTCAGCCTGTTTTTTGCCGCAACCACATCATCGAGGTCGATATCTGCACCGACAATCTTCGCTTTCGGAAATCTAAAGGCAGCCGCCATGTGTCGCCCTGTGCCGCATCCGACATCCAGTATCCGTCCGGCCGTTAAACCCTTCGGATCGGAACGACAAAGGCGTTTAAAATCAATGGTAAGCACGAATGGTCTCCCTGTAAGCCTCAATGGTTTTTTCAGCCGCGCGCTTCCATGTAAATCGTTCTCGAACCCTTTGATAACCGGCGCGCCCCAAGCTTTCCGCCTGTTCGGGCCGGTCCATCAGGGTTAAAACGGCATCGACCAGCGCCTTTGGATTTGCGGGCGGAACAAGGATTCCCGCATCTCCCACCACTTCCGGCAAAGCGCCGCCGGTGGTGCTGATGACCGGAATGCCGCACGCCATGGCCTCGCCGGCCGGAAAGCCGAATCCTTCATAGACGGACGGCACAATTGCAAGATAGGCTTTTGCATATTGCCGGACAAAAGCGTTATTTTCGATGCGGCCCGTAAATATGACGCAATCTTTTATGCCCAGGTTTCTTATGCATGATTCGATATCACCGTTTTGTCTCAGGTCTCCGACGACAACAAGTTTGATGTCACGAAACATTGAAATGGCAGCCACCGCCTGCAATAAATAGCGAAGACCTTTTAAAGGCGTCTCGGCACTGCTGGTGACAATAATGCGGTTTTTTTCTCTTTTGATTTCGGGTATCGGGTAAAACAGATCCGTATCGATACCGTTGGGGATGACCCTGAACCGTTTAAGGGATATCTTAAAATTCTTGCCGATGTCCTGCTTCGAAGCGTTTGAAACCGTGATAATGTGGGATAAGGTTCTGGCTACCTTTTTTTGCATGCCGATGAAGGAATACCATCTCAATTGCTTGATCTTTTCCCAAAACGTTCTCGCTGCTTTTACGGCCAGGTCACGGTCAACCGTAATGGGATGATGAATTGTGGCAATGGTAGGAATCCGGCTGTTGATAGACCTTATGCCGTATGAGAGGCTCTGATTGTCATGAAC
>JARRRC010000428.1:0-2632 GCA_037381105.1 Desulfobacterales bacterium | reverse complement strand
GATATTGCCTTCAAAATCATGGACAGTGACGGCATCGTTGGAATCCCTGACTACTGCTGCCAGACGGCGACTTTTCATCTCGCTCTCCCGCAGCGCCATTTCCACTCGTTTTATCTTCGTGATATCCACAAAAGTAATGACCACACCGTCAATCATATTTTCTATGGTGCGGTACGGCGAAATCCGCATGGCATACCAGTTGCTGTCCGCGTCCTGCACTTCCGCTTCTTTAACCATCAATGAGTCAAGCACTTCCTGTGAATCTTTTTTGAGATCCTCATATCTGATTTTTGAGGTAATATCACTGATGGGCCGCTCCACATCCGTCTGGATCAGATTAAATATATGGGTCGCCGCCGGGGTAAACCGCTTGATATTCAGCTTGGAGTCTAAAAAGATGGTACCGATTTGGGTGCTGGCAAGCAGGTTGTTGATGTCATTGTTTGCCTGAGACAAATCATCCACCTTGTTTTGAAGTTCCGTATTGACGGTAACCAGTTCTTCGTTGGTGGACTGCAATTCCTCTTTGGATGTTTCCAGCTCTTCATTGGCGCTTTGCAGTTCCTCGTTCACCGACTGAAGTTCTTCGTTGGTCGATTTGAGCTCTTCATTGGATGTTTCCAATTCCTCAATGGTGGTATGAAGATGCTCCTTGGTGGCTTCCAGCTCGCGTTCAAGGCTCACAATGACAGAATCGGATGAATCTGCTGCTTTCTTTCCTTCTCTTTTCTTTGCAGGCTTTTCCGAAGGTGTTTTGTCATCAAACATTACCAAAAGATATCCCGGCTTGCCGGCAAAATTTAAAATCGGCATGATCGTCAGGTCGATGACTCGAAATTTACCATTATATTTTATGGCCAGGGAGTGGTATGTGACTTTTCGTTGCTGACGAACAGCCTCATGAAGGGCCTGGCTCAATTTGAAACGCAAGCCCTCCCGGGCCATGGATAATATATTAAAACTGGCTTTTCCCACCGGCGTCTCAAGGTAATGGTTTGTTTTACCCAAAAAATGAAGAATTTCATATTTTTCATTAACTAAAACCCCGGGCAGGGCGAAGTGTTCAAGAATGGCTTTTTGGGCGATCTGCAGGATGTCCGTTTCCACCGGCATCCTCTTTTCATCCATATCATCCAGTCTGGGTCTTTGGTAAAAGGGCATATTGTGATAATCGACAGCCCTTTCGGCAACCCCATCTTTGCACTGAAAGATTTTCCATTTCCGGTCAATGGGATGGAAAAGATCGGTAAAATCACCGATGCTCTCGGAGGTGCCTAAAAAAAGGATTCCGTCTTGATTTAACGCGTAACGGCATAACGGCAAGACCTTTTTTTGAAGCTCATTGTCCATATAAATGAGCATATTTCGGCAGGACACCAGGTCTATTTTGGAAAACGGCGGGTCTTTGATTACATTCTGAACGGCAAAGATCACCATATCCCGGATCTGTTTCTTGACCTTATAAGTATTGTCCGCCAGGATAAAATATTGTTTCAATCTCTCCTGGGATACATCTGCGGCAATACTGTCCGGATAAATACCCAAACGGGCACGATCGATGGCCTGGGGGTCAATATCGCTGGCAAAAATCTGAACATTAAACTGCCTTTTAAGCATATCCATGGCTTCGGAAAACACAATCGCCAGAGAATAGGCTTCTTCACCGGTGGAACACCCCACGGTCCAGATTCGGATCACGGAATTAGCCTTTTTACGTTTTAACATCCCTGGAAGAACCTGTTCTTTCAATATCTTAAAAGCATCCGGGTCTCTAAAAAAACTGGTTACCCCGATGAGCATGTCCTTGAAAAGGATATCCACTTCAGGCGGCGTTTGCCGAAGAAACTTGATATAATCCGTCATATTCTGGATCTGGTGAATGGCCATGCGGCGCTGGATCCTGCGGCGAATGGTCGTCTGTTTGTAATGGGACAGATCATGTCCGGTGGCGGACCGAATCAGGGCAAATATTTTTTGGATGCTGTTTATGAACTGGTCATCCGTGATACCCACGTCCTCGCGGAGGCCGATATAGGGCCCCTTGACATATCTGACCAGTTCTGCGGGGATCTTTTCAACCGGCAGAATAAAATCGACCATTCCGGTGGCAATGGCGCTTCTTGGCATGCCGTTGTACTTGGCCGAATCCGGTTCCTGAACCATGACCAGGCCGCCTTCTCCCTTGATCGCTTTTAACCCCAGGGTTCCGTCGGTGGCGGTGCCCGACAGAATCACGCAGATCGCTTTTTCACCCATTTCTTGGGCCACGGATCTGAAAAAGCAGTCAATGGGCAGATTGATGCCGCCAGTCCTTACCGGATCCATGAGATGAAGCGTCCCGTTGATGATCATCACATCCTTGTTCGGCGGATTGAGATACACATGGTCGGGTTCCACCCTCATGCCGTCTTTGATTTCCGATATATTCATTTGGGTATCTTTTGCCAAAAGACTTCTCATCATGCTTTTGTGGGTGGGACTCAAATGCTGGATGATAACAAACCCCATGCCGCTGTCAGACGGCATATTTGAAAAGAATGTTTCAAGGGCCTCCAGTCCGCCGGCAGATGCACCCAAGCAGACAATGGGAAAATCGACGGATGTTTTTGTCTGGACCGTGGCCTTTTTTGCA
>JARRRC010000427.1:0-2634 GCA_037381105.1 Desulfobacterales bacterium | reverse complement strand
GGGTATGGACAGCTTGCGGGGGCGACCGCCCGGAGCCAGTATCACGGAATGGGTCCGGATCTCCCGCCCTCCGGCGGTGCGCACCGTATGAAATTCGAGGCCCGGCTCAATGACCGTAACCTCGTCGTTGATTTCTTCGATGCCGTAACCCCTGGCATGTTCGGCAAGTTTCATGGCAAGTTCGCTGCCGCTGATATTCTCGAATCCTGGATAATTTTCCACAACGTCGGATAGGTTGAGCTGGCCGCCCGGTACACCTTTTTCGATGAGTACAGACTTTAAAGCCGCCCGCATGGCGTAAATGGCGGCTGAAAGGCCGCCGGGTCCGCCGCCGATGATGACCAGGTCATAAAGTTCAGATTGTGCCATGTATGTCTCCTTTTAAAAAGAAAAATATCCAATTTAACTGAAAAAATTATACCCACAATTGGCCTTGAATGGTCAAGACATTTCTGGACGCCGCTTTCTGTTTTCCAGTCTAAGATCGCGATTGAACGGTGATAATAGATAAAAGTTTTGGGGCACGGATTAAGGATTAAGCATCGGAAGGTTCGATCTGCCGAGGTCGAAAGGATTTTTCTCCGAGAATTTATTATCTTCAAGATTTCTGAGTTCAACGAGAAAGTAAAACAAAAGTAGCGTTTCCCTTGAACACATACCTGACGGTTAATAACCGCGTTCACCGGTGGTAATTTTTATCAATTTTCCGTTTCTGAACTTAAGGTAATGAATTAACTGGGTGGGACCGAAATTATAATACCATCTTTCAAACTTAACCGGAACTTTGACCAGAAAAGGCTCTCTTCCCCATTCATAATCGTCTTCGTAGTAAAACGGATGGTGAAAGTCTCTCATAATCCGTTCTTCTTCCCATTGTTCCGTGTAATCCGGTACGCCACATTGGGAGATTACCTTTGCTTTTGTATCGCCGGCGGTTATGAGGCGATTACCGCACCTTAGCCCGATTGCAAAAACATGGCCGGAAAATCCGAAAACAAGCGACAATATGATCAGAAGATATGTTTTTGTCAATTTCATGGAATCCTCTCAGAAAAATAAAAAATATGTTTATATATAAATAGACGTTCGTGAAATATGAAGGTTTACCTGTCTTGGGAGAGTCTTATCGCTTAAGGTGAAAATTTCCATCTGCCGACCGCCAGATACGGCTATTCCCCCGCTTTTACCGGGATCTTCGAGGAACGTTTATAAGGGGCTGTGGTCCCGCTGAAGCGGGACGGTATACGGCAATTTCAGGCGTATAGACTTGAGCCGGCATATCCTCCCATAGCCTTTTGCAAAATGAGGCGCGGATTTTATATCGACCGGGTAAGAGATTATCCGGCAATTTCCATTGGAATCCCATCATCTGGCCGATATCGGAGAAGTGTGGACATTCACTGCCTGCTGCAATAGCGAAGGTGGGTTTAAACCGGGTAATCTCTTTGAGTTGATCTTTTTTTATAACTTTCTCCAGAACAAATACTGGAATCACACCGATAGGAAATGACGTCATCCGGATGAATCTGAGTTCGATCATCTCCCCTGGAAGATATATATCATAATCAGTCACGAGCCCTATCAATTTGTTGTGTATTGAGATATCCGTTCCCACTCCGGATGTTTTCTCATCCCAGAACCGCGCGGGCCCAACATCAACATGCACAAGTTTTCCTTTGTAGTAACCGGTTCCGCCGAAACCGAGCTTTTTAACCGTGTTCCAGACACGTTTTGATGAAACACCTTGAATCTTTATGTCTGCCGCCATTCCATATTGATGAAGACTTGCCTCTGCGGCAAGTCTTCCCTTGTTGCGAAGATCAGTATTGTATTTCGGGCTTCTGTATCCGGAAACGATGGTAATCCGTGCTCCGGGTTTAAAGAAGTCTTCCAAAAAGTCGAGAAATTCGATCAACCGCAGGGATATGACAGAAGCCGGTTTGTCATTTTCCCCGCCGAACAGGCGATCTATTTTCTTGAGGGCCTTTTCATCATAGATGCCCTTGCTTTTTCGGTATCGTCCATCGAAAGATATCCCATTTTTTGCGCCGACAAGGTTCAGCATTCCATCACCCTTATAAAAGTAACGGCTGATATCCGTGATGTTTTCGGATAAGGCGGGGCCCGCTGCAAATAGCCCGAAGATTAACAGGATTACAATTTCAACAAGTTGTATTCGTCTCATACTTTTAATTGCGTTTCGGAAGTTTCATTATTGGAAAATTTTCATAAACGATTCGGGTTAATCCGTTTCCCTTCACGCTTCTTCAACAGAACAACCAATTCTTCAGGAAGCGGTGCTGATTTCTTAGCCTTCTGGTCGGTGTTCACCCAGACCACCTCGCCTTTGACCAAGGGTGTTTCTTTATTTTTCGGAAATATCTCAAGTAAAAACATCAGACTGGACCTGCCGATTTTTCCGGACCGAACGTATACTTCAATTTCGTCATCAAAATGACTGGGAGCAAAAAATTCTATCACGGTTTTGACCACGTGAAAATCAGTGCCGGTATGTTTGACGTGTTCGACATAATCGAAGGGAAGATCTCGAAGGTACTCGGTAATCGCCGTGTCAAAATACGTCAGGTAATGGGCGTAAAAAACAATACCCTGTGCATCTGTCTCTGCATATCG
>JARRRC010000426.1:0-2636 GCA_037381105.1 Desulfobacterales bacterium | reverse complement strand
TGAGTGCGGATTCTCCGATCACCTTTGACGCTAAAAGATTCCCCTGCCCTCCTACGGCCACGATGATAAGTCTTGTTGGTGTCATTATCCGGTGTAATCCTTTAAAGGTAATATCGCATGCTCCGGGCATATCTGGGCACAGACACTACAGCCTGAACACAGGACCGGATCGATGTTGACCCTGTTCTTTTTGATAAAAAACGCGGGACATGCCAGGTCGTTGATACAATCTCTGTGTCCTTTACATTTTTCACTGACAAAAAAGGGTTTTCCGCGGGGTTTCTTAAGGGCTTTGGCAAACAACACACAAGGTTCCCGGGATATAATTACCGAAACTCCCTTGAACATCAGGGCCTCTTTGACGGTATCAATGCTCTTTTTCACACGGTATGGACGAATAACGGAAACATGTTTCACTCCGACAGCCTTTACGACGTCTTCGATGGATACCCGACCATATCCCTCAAAGTTCATCGCTTTCATGTCGACTCCCGGATGAGGCTGATGCCCTGTCATCGCCGTGGTGTCGTTGTCAAGAATAACCAGCGTAAAATTATGATTATTAAAAACCGCATTGATCAAGCCGGGAATTCCGGTATGAAAAAATGTGGAATCTCCGATAAAAGAGATGACCTTTTTATCTGTTACTTTTGAAAATCCACAGGACGTGCCCACCGAAGATCCCATGCATATCAAAAAATCCCCTGTTGAAAGCGGCGGCAAAAACCCGAGCGTATAGCATCCGATATCGGTGGGACAAATTGTTTCCATTCCCTCCGACGCCTTGTTAACGACATAAAAGGTGGCCCTGTGAGAACATCCGGCACACAAGCTGGGAGGTCTCTGGGGGATTTCGGGAATATCGGAAAGATCGACGCCGGCCCGAGATGTATAATCCACACCGAAATATTCGGCAAGAGATTTTCTCACCTGTGCGGGATCGTACTCGTAAAGCCGCGATAAAAGGTCACGATCCTTACCGGAGATAGAGAGCGTCAATCCCGCTTCCTGGGCAAAGGCTTTAATCGCCTCTTCCATAAACGGTTCACCCTCTTCAACAACCAACACTTTTCCGCATTCTTTTAAAAAGTTCTGGATCAGGATCCTCGGCAAAGGGTGTGACAATCCCACACGTAATATCCGAATATTGTTTTCGATATCCAGATCCTTTACGGCATCACATACATAGTTGTAGCTCACGCCGTTGCAGATAATTCCCCAAGCACCCTCTCCGGCAATTATGTTGTATTTTGATTTTTCAGATATTTTTTCGGCTTTGTCGAGTTTTTCAAGCAGCTTGGCATGCAGGTTTCTTGAAACCGCCGGCACGGTGACATAACTAAATGGATCTTTTATAAAATCGCCGGCTGTTTTCGGTTCCCGCAGTTCCCCCAAGGAAACGATTTCCGTGGAATGGTTGATTCTTGTGGTTGTCCTGAAAATAACGGGTAATTGCAACTGCTCGGACAGGTCAAACGCATCAACTACCATGTCTTTTGCTTCCTGGGCCGAAGAAGGTTCCAGCATGGGAAGACCGGCCAGTTTGCTGTAATACCGGTTGTCCTGTTCGTTCTGGCTGGAAAACATATATGGATCATCGGCGGTCACGATCACAAGGCCTGCTTTGACCCCGACATACGCCAGTGTCAACAGGGCATCTGCAGCCACATTCATCCCGACATGTTTCATGATGCACATGCTGCGAACACCGGAGTTCGCAGCCGACGCGGCCACTTCAAGGGCAACTTTTTCATTGGTGCTGTATTCAAAATAAAGTTTACTTTCCTGAGATATCTGAAAAAAATTTAACGAAATTTCCGAAGACGGCGTTCCGGGATACGTGGTAGCCACTGCCACTCCGGCCTCTAGTCCTCCGCGGGCGATGGCTTCGTTGCCGAGAAGCAGCATTTTTAATCCCGGCCGTCTGGTTAGCAGTTTATGCATGGTCCTTTCCTTACCCCATGTATGACGGTCTTTTTAAAAGTCGGTTGTACGCGCTCGATAATGTATTATTTTAATTGTTATACGCGATGAAAAATTAAATTGATACACCAGCATCGCTTGTTCTGTAAAGACTTTTCTGCGCAACGGCAAGCAATTGAAAAAACTTTACAAATATACTGCCATGATTTATAGTATCATATTTATTAAATTTTTGTTTTAATAAATGCGAGGTTTAGATGAGACCCCCCACAATTCTGGTGATTGCGACACGAAACAAAGGCAAAACCCAAGAAATCAAGGATCTTTTAAAAGATTTTCCCGTTGACATTAAAAATTTTGATGATTTTGGTCCAATTCCCCACTTGGAAGAGGATGGGGATACCTTTGATGAGAATGCATATAAAAAAGCGAGTTTCGCAGCCCGGATCCTTGGATTGCCGGCACTGGCCGATGATTCAGGTCTGATAGTGGAAGCCCTGGACGGTGCACCCGGCATCCATTCGGCGCGTTATGCCGGTAAAAATGCAACCGATGAACAAAGATATTTAAAACTGCTCGATGAGATGAAGGGGAAATCAAACCGAAAGGCAGCCTTTGAATGTGTCATCTCCATTGCCGTTCCGACGGGTGCAGCCCTAACTTATGAAGCCCGCTGCGAAGGTTTCATTGCCGAAGAACCTGCCGGTTCAAAC
>JARRRC010000425.1:0-2652 GCA_037381105.1 Desulfobacterales bacterium | reverse complement strand
CGGGCGGTGATCAACTCGTCGGGTCCCAAGCTGCGCCTGGTTGATGAACTCAAGAAGCCGTTCAAGGATTTAAGTACAAGCCAAAAAACTTTGGAAGCCGTTGAGCGAGACCATATTATTCGGGTGCTTGAGCAGACCCAATGGAAAGTCAGCGGAAAAAACAGTGCGGCTGAAATCCTTGGGCTCAACCGCAGCACTTTGCGCGCTCGTATGCGTAAATTTGACATCCGAAAACCATAAATTCTCATCTCAATTTCAATCTGCCCTTATCATTTGCCACCCATAACTCCAAATAAGATCCGAGAAAAGGGGTCATATATGACCACTTGGGCAAATATGACCTTTTTTGTGTGGCGGTTAATGACTTTACTGACAGTGCTTTTTAGACCAATTATTCTTATAAATCAAAATGATGGGTGGTGCGTCCCTGAGTGTTCGAAACCTGGCACAAAAATTGAACTTATAAAAAGTACTTAATAAGCAAAAGTTTCCAAAATTACTGATGGTTCTGTCAACCTTTAAAGGCTGGAATTGCCGATAGGTGAACGCAATGATCGTCGTCAGAATTATTATGAACGCGCTTCCGGAAAAGCAGAAAGAAGTTATGCAAACGCTGTTATCAATGATAGAGCCACCGGGAAAAGAAAGTGGATATCTGAGCTATGGCATCTTCTGTGATATCGAAGACAAGAATGTTTTCAACCTGATTTCGGAATGGGAAACCCGCAAAGATCTGGACGATCACATAAAGTCATACAGATTCAGTGTTTTGCTTGGAACAAAGAGCCTTTTATGCGAACCGCCGAAAATTGAAATCCACACGGTTTCACATTCGGAAGGAATGGAGGTCATTGATGCCGTTAGGGGCAAAAGAACCCAATAAAAATTATACAGTATACGAAAAATTCAATTCTCCGAGCTCATCACTACATTGGTATAGTAAACAACTTCTTTACTTGGCGATAGATAAATTGGTGGTTTGTTTTTTACTAACTTTTTCCATTCCTAACCATAAAAAATATGGAGGGTTTGACATATGACAAACAGATTAAAAACTTGTCAATTATTTCTTTTCATCCTTACCTTCGTACTTCTGTTTAGCCTTACGAATGTTATCGCACAAGAAGGTCTTCTAGATGGTAAAGTATTTGTCGGTCAATCCATAGAGAAACACAGAAGAGCTGTTAAAGAAGATGAACTTAGGTTTATGAACGGTAAATTTCATTCGATCGTTTATAGTCAAAAAGGTTTTAGTGAAGGCGTGTATACAGTCAGAGCAGAAGAGGATAAGATTTATTTCGAGGCCGAAAACGTGAACCCGAAACAAGGCAAAATTAAATGGCGTGGAATCGTTCATGGAGATTCCATTGAAGTGAATTACCGTTGGAGCAAAAAGGGTTGGCTTAGCGATACAGAAAAAGACTATTCGTTTAATGGGACATTAAAGAAATAAATGACATACAAGAGCATTCTTTCCTTTTCCATTTTTCGAATGACTTAAAATTATTGTATCGGCTGTGTCTGGCATGGTTGGATCGGTTCGGTTGGGTTGCCATTCCGGCATGTGATAGCCCGTAACAAGGAGTTTCATAATATGAACGTTCTACTCATTTACCCAAAATTTCCCGATACGTTCTGGTCTTATACGTACGCTTTAAGTTTCATCGGAAAGAAGGCGGCTTTCCCGCCGCTTGGTCTGCTCACCGTCGCGGCGCTGTTACCGGAAGAATGGCCCAAGCGCCTTGTGGACGTAAATGTTGAAAGCCTTACGGATAAAGACCTTTTATGGGCGGATATGGCCTTTATCGGAGGCATGACGGTTCAGCGCAAATCGGCCAAACACATCATCGCCCGGTGTAACGCATCGAATTTAAAAATCGTTGCCGGAGGGCCTCTTTTTACTTCCGAACCCGATGAATTCAAGGAAGTGGATCATCTCGTGCTCGACGAAGCGGAACTCACACTACCTGCCTTTTTGTCGGATTTGCTCAACGAACAACCGAAAAAGGTCTACAGGGCTTCCGGTTTCTGCGATCTTTTCGACACCCCGACGCCCTCGTGGGATCTCGTAAAAATGAAACGATATGCGTCCATGAACCTTCAGTTTTCCAGAGGATGCCCGTACAACTGCGAATTCTGCAATGTAACGGCGTTATTCGGCCACCGGTCCCGTTTAAAAACACCTCAGCAAATCATCTCGGAACTGGACCGTATTTATGCTTCCGGCTGGCGCAGCAGTATATTTTTTGTTGACGACAATTTTATTGGAAATAAGGTCTATCTTAAAACACACTTACTTCCCGCTCTGATCGAATGGCGCAAAGATAAAAAGGGATGTGTTTTTTTAACGGAAGCCTCCATCAACCTTGCCGATGATCCGGAACTCCTGGACATGATGGTCACGGCCGGATTCGATTCCGTTTTTATCGGGATCGAGTCGCCCGATGAGGTCAGTCTCACGGAATGTCATAAAACCCAGAATAAAAATCGGGATCTTCTTGAAAGTGTCGCGATGATCCATCGTTCAGGGTTGCAGGTGATGGGCGGGTTTATTGTGGGCTTTGACAGCGACAGGCCTTCTATTTTCCAGCGGCAGATCGATTTCATTCAAAAGAGCGGAATCGTAACCGCAATGGTCGGCATGCTCCAGGC
>JARRRC010000424.1:0-6087 GCA_037381105.1 Desulfobacterales bacterium | reverse complement strand
CTTCATATGCAGAAGATGAGCGGTATTGGTAAATAATGTTTGATAATGAAAATAAAAACATTAATGATACCAGCTATATTTAAAAAATGGCTGGTAACAAAAACAAAATTGCTGTATTCGACAACATTTAAAATTAACTGATTGCAGCTAATATATATGTTATTCCATAAAAAAGTTAACAAATAAAAAACCATAATGTTAATAGAATCATATCTTGAGAAGTTTATTGAAGACCAGCATAAGGCTATAAGATTTTATATTATATTTGCAGCATCATTTTTTATTGCAGGTATTTTGATAATTTTTATCTTTTTGGTGTTTCTAAGTAATAGTGTTGATGAACCAATCAAAACTATAATTGGTGTCGGCGGCGGTTTTATATCTTCAGTAAGTGCCTTTCCTCTAAAAGAAGTTATAAATAGAAAGGAAAGGATGAGTTTGTTTTTATCAATAAAAACAATGAATATTGAAGCGGATGAAATTGAGAAAAATAAAATTGAAGAACTTGTTTGGAAAACCATTGAAAAAATTGCAGTAGGATAAATTACCATGAATTCACTTGAAAAAGACAAATTAGAGATTTTAAGAAAAATTGACGAGAAAGTTATTTATACTATTATCCCAGTTTTTGTAGCGGTAATTTTAATATGGATTACAAGTTCAAAAGTAATTAATTCTAAAAACGAACTCCATAATATTCAAACCAGAATGGATAGTTTAAAAATAGAGTTAGATAATACGAAGGCAAAAGCCGACACACTCGATATTAAGTTAACTGAAACTATTTCATCAATAAGTAAAATTGTATCAATATCCCATAACATTGAAGATTTTATAGAAAGCAAAGAATCTTTTCTTAGGACTCTAGATGAAGCTAGATTTCTTATAAATATTCGTATGTTATTTGATGAAATTGATTCTAATTTCTCAGAAATCTCAGAATTATCCACGAAAATACCAGAACTAGATCGTGACAGATTTTGGATTACAATTATTTCCTCTTCCAAATCATTGAAAGACTTAAAAAATGAAGCGAAATCATGGGTAGATGAATATAGTAACGATCAGGTTGCAATTTACAAATCTTCGAATGATTATTTTGCATTAGCACTAAAAGGTGATGGTTCATTTACAGAAGCTTACAGACAGACTGTAAAACTACAACAAAGTGGCAAAGCATATGATGCATATTTTGCTTCTTCAAGAGATTGGGATAAAAATTATTTAGAACAATAAAATGCTTCAGGATTTTAGTGTTAAAATGGCATAACCATCGTTTCCAGGCGACCCACTCAGCGGCTGGTTCTTTGAGTTTCAGAGCATTTTGGTTGAATTTTTTGTGCTTTTAAAAAGCGTGTCTCCTGCTGTTGGGCTACCTGAAACGGGAGCCGTTTGCTCAGTTTTTTTCCTTTCCATCACCCCGCCTCCTGTGGTGAGCTTGTTGAACCATGTCTCCCACCTGCCGCCCTGCGGTCTTCCTTCTCCGGTCTCCCTGCTCCTACCCTGGGTGGTGAGCCTGCCGAAGCGTGAGCTGTCACTCTGAGCTGTCACTCTGAGCTGTCACTCTGAGCTGCCACGCTGAGCCCGTCGAAGCGTTGTCGAAGAGTTGTCGAAGCGCTGCCGAAGCGGTCACCTCCATTTTATATCCACCCGCCAATCAGGCTCTTTTAATAATTTTAAAAAATGTCAATTCTATCTATTGATTATTTGATATGGAATTAATAAACTTTATGCGTTATAAGAATTATCTGCCGGCGCCGCGGGAAATAGGTTCATTCGGAAAATTCGGTTCAGGTTTTACAGGTCCAAAATAGATTGCAGTTCGCGGCGTTTGTTTTATATAAAAACATGGGGGCAATAAGCCGTCGCCTCCTGCGCAGAAGATTGGCCGTATGGGCAAACAGCGTTTGATACTGAAAATAAGAACATTGCTGATACCAGCCATATTTAAAAAATGGCTGTATTCAAAAACATTTAAAATTAACAGAGTTCAGCTAATATATATGTTGGGCTTACCAGAGGAGGTATCCATGCACGGAATGAACGTTCGTATTCAGATTCAACCGGGGAAGATAGAAGAGGCTGCAAAGCTGCTGCGTGAGGAAGTCATGCCTACCGCAGCGAACTACGGAGGATTCGTTCAGAACTTCCTGATCGTCGATGCGCCGAACAACCGAATAGCTTCGTTGAGCGTGTGGGAGACTGAGACAGATGCAAAGGCAATCTACGAGGACGAGGGTGGTTTGTACCAGACCGCTGTCGCAAAGTTGAAACCAATGCTGGCAGCACCTCCGGACGCATGGATGGGCCCGCTCACTCGCGTGGACAAGTAGCAGCTATGGGGCATTGTTTTAATGCCGCCCAACAAGACGCTCCAGGCGGCGCCAAAAAGCGGCGCACCTGAGCGCTATCGTTATGCCTGTTAAAAAGTGTCTGCAGAATTCTCAACAACAGCATTTTTATCCGCTGCACTCGCTGAAAATAATTCTGATTTCTATTCCATAGGAGGTTCAAGACAAATGCTGCCAAAGGAAATAATTATTTCAAAAGAGAAGGCAATGCTTGACCGCTGGAAAACCGGCGATACATTCGGATTCATTGAAGCTGCCGCCGAAGAAATAACCTATTTTGATCCCGGCCTGGAAAAGCGCTGTACCGGTAAAAAAGATTTTCATGACTGGATTGCCGCTTTTAACGGGACCTTCAGCTTTCCCGATTATGAATTGCTGAATCCGCAGGTTCAAATGCATGGGGATATTGGTATTCTTACTTTCAACTTTGTCGGATTTATGCAGGACGGCAGCAAAGAATATTTCAACACCACTGAAGTATACAAACTGATTGAAGGGGATTGGAAGCTGATAAGTTCACACTGGTCACAAACTAAACCCAAATCATGATAATTGAAATAAAGACTTACTTCCGGCAAAAAAGATTTTCCTTTGAGGAAAGAGGTGATACATGATTGAAAATGCTGAAATATTGGAATTTAAAAATAGAAATGATTACAGAGATTGGCTTCAAAAGAATCACAAGCAGGAAAATGGAATATGGATACTATTTATAAAAGGAAATAAATTGTTTTCAGCCAATGATGCATTGGAAGAGTCAATTTGTTTTGGCTGGATCGATGGATTAATGAAATCAATAGATGGGAAAACGTATAAAAAATATTTCTCAAGAAGAAAAGATGTCAGGAAATGGTCAGCGAAAAATATCGCGATATATGAAAAGTTATTAAAAAACGGATTAATGACNNTTTAAAGCTGAAAAGAATGAAGAAAAAGCTGTTATGGATATGAATGAAAAAATTGAACTATTAAAAAAGGAATTAAAACCGCATAAAGACATATTAAGTTTATTTGAATCCAAATCGCCTTCAAGACAGAAACAATTTGCCGGATTTTATTGTGAAGCAAAAACAGAAGAGACACGAAAAAAACGTATCGGAAAAATAATCGAAGCATTATCAAATAATTACAACGGAATGCTATATTGATTTTCGCATAGCATCGGCTTGCACAGCGATGACAAAAAGCCGCCGCGCGTGAAGCCGGCGTTAGCCTTCATCATAAAAAACGCTATTCTCTTAAACAATACAAAACAATATTTCTTTATCAGAGGAAGAAGCGATGAAAACACCTAGTGAACCGAATGAGCTTAATCGGATAGAAAAACGAGCAATTGAAGCCTCTGCCGTTGTCCCTGTAATTCAAGCCATAGCTCAACAAATTGGAAAAGAAGAAGCTCTTGCCATTTTACAAAAAGTCAATGAAAAAGAAGCTTTCCAGCGTGGAAAATCCATAAGAAACCAGCTTGGACATACAGGAATTTCGGAATTGGTTGAAGATGTAGCTACATGGGGTATAGGAGGTGCCCTGGAAATGGAGATTTTAGAACAATCCGCCGAAACGTATTATTTCAACATAACTCGTTGTCCCTATTATGAAAAATACCATGAGTTAGGGCTTACGGAGTACGGCGTAGCTTTATCCTGCTGTCGTGACAAGCCTTTTGCTCGTGGCTTTAATCCTCATCTGACGCTTGAGCGCTCACAAACCATTATGGAAGGAGCAGAATATTGTGATTTTCGTTACACATTACGTTCAACCTAAATACATTAACAAAACCAGGAAGCTGACATGTTTGTCCAGCGGACTCGGTTCACTGGCCGCTGACAACAGCGCTATGTCATAGAAAATAAATTGGATTGAAAGATAATGAAAGCAAATAGGATCTCTGTTTTAGCGGTTTCGATAGCAGCACTATATTTAATGGCTGCAGCTTTTACACATATTATGGAAAAAAATAAGCAAGGCAAGCTTTATGAAATTCTGGATGAAACAGTAACTGATTATGATGGAAATATATATCACATTATAAAAATTGGCACTCAAATTTGGATGCTCGAGAATTTGAAGGTTACACATTACCGAAATGGCGTTCCTATTCCCAATGTTTATGATGATAAAAAATGGTCTGCTTCACCAGCCGGAGCTTACTGCTTAGTTAATAATGATTCGGCTGAATACAAAAAAACGTACGGAGTTTTGTATAACTTTTATGCAGTAAGTAATAAAAATAAGCTTTGTCCTGAAGGGTGGCATATACCAACAGAAACAGAATGTATGACTTTAATAAATTATTTGGGAGGTGAAGAAATCGCTGGTGGTAAAATAAAAGATAACAGCTCAAATTTATGGAAGTCAAAAGGCATCCACGCAACTAATGAGAGTGGTTTTTCAGGCCTGCCTGCGGGGGGCCGTGGCCGTCTCGGCAGTGCTGGCGATGTTGGATATTATGCAACTTGGTGGTCTTCAACTTCTTATGATTCATTATATGCATGGCATTGGGGATTATATCCGGATAAAGCAAGTATCAGAAGTAATCCGGGGCATAAAGCAAGTGGATTTTCAGTAAGATGCTTAAAGGATTGATATCTAATATTATTTAAAAAATAAGATCAATCATGATATTTAATATCAATACGTTAGGGTACATAATTCCGTTTTCAACCTGACCTGCTATTCTCACCGGTTTTTGGGATTTTAGCGGAGTAATGAAAGTTAATTTTTTGTTTTAAAGTTTGGTTCATTAATTCCGCGGGCAGGTTACAACAAATCCAGTCGTTAGCCTGACAATAGTACAACAAAGAATTATCCTTTGCATTCGTAGTTCAAAAATGCTGTAAAGGATGGTCCCTTGCGAATGGAATATAGTCGGTTTGATTGTATTAAAAAAAGTCATATCTGAGGAGTTTGTGATGAAGATAGGATTTGATGAGGATACAACCATAGCTGTGAAGATCAGAACCGTTGTTAGAGCGGTTCTCTTTCTCGGGATAATGTTTGCCGTCCTTTTTATACCTGCTGCCCGATGGGATTACTGGTATGGATGGACATATTTTCTTTTGTTTGTTTATGTTTATTTGTTTAACTGGATTTTCATTCCATCAGCGCTTTCCAGGGAGAGGTTCAAGCCCGGCCTGGGAACGAAAAAACCCCTGGTTGCTGCGCTGGATGGGGGCCGGTTTCATTGGACGGGTGAATTTCCCCTATGGATCAAGGTTCTGGCATTTGCTGTTATTTTTTCGGGATATTCGCTGGAAATCCTGAGTGTGTGGACGAATCGGTTTTTTTCATCTACAGTTCGCATTCAGGAAGACAGGGGCCACTTCGTTATCGATAAAGGGCCGTACGCATTCATTCGGCATCCCGGTTATGCTGCCAGCATCACTGTCTCTTTTTGCATTGCCATAGGCCTGAACTCTCTATGGGCATTAATCCCCGCAGGACTATATGCGCTTATGTTTATCATCCGGACTTTTCTTGAGGATAATACCTTGCAAAAGGAATTACCCGGATATGATGAATATGCTGCAAGAATTAAATATCGGCTGCTTCCAGGGATATGGTAACGGCTGGTGTGAAAACTATCATAGGGCTGACAATGGCATAAACAGGATACGGCCTCCGGCCTGCCGAACCTGTCACGCTGAGCTGTCACTCTGAGCTGTCACTCTGAGCTGCCACTCTGAGCTGCCACTCTGAGCTGCCACTCTGAGCCCGTCGAAGAGTTGTCGAAGAG
>JARRRC010000423.1:2676-4327 GCA_037381105.1 Desulfobacterales bacterium | reverse complement strand
ACTTATCGATCAATTCACAATTTGCCATTCTTGCTCCTCCTTCAAATTATTTTTTTCACTTGTTAGTGATTTGTATAACCAAACATATGACTTATCGGCATTTTAATAAAAAGGTTTAGAGTATAAAATTAAAAATTCTGCCTACTTAGTTCTGGGGAATGAGACTTTCAGGGCGCTTTGAATGCGCCCGAGGCGCACATGCGATGTAGAACATTCGCTTCCGCTCAATTTGGATAACACGCGGGACTATTGAGTTAAGTTTATATATTAAAAGTGGAATTTCGAGGAAAGGCCACCTTTGAAACTTATGAAATTAAAATTTTTTCTTAAAGTTGCATGGGTTGCTCGACAGACATTGCAACTCGAAAAGCGCTCAAGCCGCGAATACGTGATTCTGTGGTAAGAGAGGCCCTTCGTGTCACGTGATGTTAACCTGTATTTAAATACGAAAGCCTGTCGCTTTTAGGACAGGCTTTGTTTTCGGTGGCGTCCCCATGGGGATTTGAACCCCTGTTGCCGGCGTGAAAGTGCAATTTAAAGCGTATTTCGCCTGATTTTATTGCCTTTTTTTACCGTTAAAAGCCGTTTATAGGAATTAAAACCAGATTAGCTCCTTGATCGGCTCTGCTCAGTTTCAACTGCTTTTTAAAATATTCAATATCTTTTTGGCTTCGGACATAAACATGGAACTCTTTAAAAACAGAATACGGGGAGATTAGAGAGGCACCCGTTTGAACGCTGAGCGCGTATCCAAAATCATCGGGGATTTCTATTTTACTGAGTTCAGCCAGAATATCAGATGAACTTTTGGCCATACAGAAAAATCTAAACAATCTATTTTTCTTGAGATTATACGCCCTGACCCAATCATCCAGTATTCCCTCTGGTGATCGAAGCCGCAATTTATTATTTGTGCGAACGATGTAGTTTCTTTTTTCCAATTCTTCGGCAATTCGAGAAACATAACCAGGGTTAAGTCCTGTTTTCTCGGCCATTTCTCTAACTCCCCAAAGATGCTCTGCTTCTCTTAATATAGCGCGAAGTATAAGAGATGCTTTATCAGAAAAAGGATTTCTTCCATTCCTTTTCCGGCTAAAGATGGGTCATTATTGCATGCCGATTGACAATAGTTCCGTTAAGCGCCTATATTCAATCAAAGAACTGGTGAAGGAAATTGGCGCTACAGAATGGTTTTGGCGGACCCAGATTTGGAACGGGAAGCTTCCTTATATTCAGATCGGCCGGAAGATGCTGATAGATCGGGAGGATGTTGAAACATTTATTCAGAAAAACAAATCAATCAATTGAATATAACAACCCAAATATGAAAAACAGAAAGAACGATACATACATATTGTGCCCGAAAAAAGGAAAACAACGTAAACACATTGATGTATGCCGGCAATGCCGTTATCGAAAAAAATGCAAGTCGTATCATGGTTACATGCAACCCGAGTTGCCATTTATATTTTGCTCGGAGAATCTCAAAATCAAAGAAATGGAATGCCGTTAGTACGCTCACTTACAGATATGGTTTTGATGATTACTCCGAGAAAGGTTGTTACATTTAAATGTTTTGCGAATTTGAGAGATATGATTAATGCGGATTAAATAACGCCACAAAACCATTAAGCTGAGGATTCAAAATTGT
>JARRRC010000423.1:0-2654 GCA_037381105.1 Desulfobacterales bacterium | reverse complement strand
CGATTTTTAGAGTTTATTACCAATTTTGTGAAGGGACTTAATGCGCTGACCATTATAGGGTTAATATTATTTATAGCAATACCCGTATTGCTAAGTATTTTGAAGATTGGCGCCTTTTTTGTCTTTCCTATTTCCGTGTTAGGTGCTTTTATAATTTTAGTTGCATTGTTGAAAAAATCATAAGGCATCCCTTTACTAAAAAATAATGTAATTGTTCAATCCCCAAACTCTGTGAACACCAAAGATTGAAAGTATGTTTATTTTTCGCGTTACTGATTTTTATACTTAGATGACCCAATAAATTCGTCTATGACTGAGGTTAATTTGTGTCGAAATCCGAGCCCTTTCGCCCACTCCCTCATTTAAGAGGAGCTTATGTACAAACAATATTAGGTAGCAGTAGGATTCGAGCAATCCGAAAAAATGCTATGCTTTCGGAAGCTAAAAATGTCATTTTGGAAACCAAAGAAGGTGTCAGGTTGCTTGGTTCATATTCGCCCCAAAAATACGCAAAGAGAAAAGGGCTTGTTTTATTGCTTCATGGATGGGAAGGCAGTATTGACTCCACCTATATGATTAATACTGGAAATTTCATTTATGGTAATGGTTATGATGTGTTCAGGCTCAATCTCAGAGATCATGGGAAAAGCCATCATCTAAACAAAGGGCTTTTTTTCTCAACCTTTTTGGATGAAGTTTTCGATGCAGTCCACCAAGTAGCGGAAATGGCACATAACATCCCGGTATTTCTTGCTGGCTTTTCTTTGGGTGGAAATTTCGTCCTGCGTATCGTTAAAAAAGTGCAAAAATATAACATTAATAATCTTCGTCATGCTGTATGTATCAGCCCGGTACTCAATCCAGATAAAGCAACAGAAAAAATTGACAATGCCCCCATCATTCAATGGTATTTTTTAAAAAAATGGCTCACATCATTAGCCAAAAAACAACGCCTTTTTCCCTCCGAGTATGATTTTTCTGACATTTTGGCCCTCCGATCTATTCGAGAGATCACCGAAAAACTTCTTCCTCGTTACACAGACTTTAAAAATGCAAAAGAATATTTCCAAAAGTATTCACTGTTGAACAATACTTTGAAAGATCTACTAATTCCTACAACCATCATCACTTCTGAGGATGATCCAATTATTCCTGTGGAAGACTTTTATTTGCTCACAATCAATCAGACGACAAACATAATTTTTCACGGTTATGGCGGTCATAATGGTTTTATTGACGGTTTTTTATTTAACACTTGGTATGAAAGGAAAATGATAGAACTTTTTGACGAAATCGTGAGGAAGGAATTGTAAAATTAGGAAATCAAATTTCTAAAGTCCTTTTACGAGGAATTAATGCCCCTCCCAGCTCAAGAGAGGAACATTCCTCTTACCGCTTATCCATCATTCTTGATAACGTTCCCATCAGACATCGTCCAGGCAAGTTCAGCGTAATGAGCGATTTTCTCGATATCATGAGGTTTTTGTTTTCCGTTCCAAATCCGCAAAGAATACCGCAAAATGTTTTAGATACAAATCAAAGGATTCCGGGTAATGGACATCAGGTCAAAACTACCTGACTCACCGGAATTCTTAACCCCGTATTTTTCAACAGTCCGGTCCCGAATGTATGCCTCCATGTGTTGAGCAAATTTTTTCCAGTTTTCAACTCGATCTTCCATATTTTAATCCTCCTTGAATATTTCTGTATGTCTTTAAGGATACGGATCTCTCACTTCTCTTTCGATGATCGCCAAAGGAACCACATCCCAGTTTTCTTCATTTTCAGTCGTCCAAAATTTCTTCAGAAGATTTTTCTGTGCATCCGGGGTTAAATCCTTAAAATAGATTTCAAATTTATCGGTCATTATATTCTCCTTTATTCAACATTCACGTATTTCATACTGACGGTTAACAAATGGTTATAATCGCCGGATGTTGCTTCATTGAGATATTCATCGATGTATTGCTTATCGGCGCCGGCACGTTTTAATGCTTGTTTGACACTGCCCATGATAGCAAATGCATTTCCGTCCTGGCCGATTAATTTGACCGTTGGTTTTGTTGGCGGTACTTTCATTTAGTGTGTGTCTCCTTTTGGGTTTAATTTACGAACAGCGGTTCGTTTTTTAAAATACAATTTGCACGAAAAATATCCATAACATGATGATATATCAGTTAATTTATATATATAGAAATGGAGCTGTATCTTGGAGGATATGGCGTTGCAGGTAAATATTTGCTGTTTAAGATGTTTAAAACGGCAAGGAAAATGGTGTTGCATTCATGGTAATTGTTGGGTATCTAAAATTTCAAAAGATTGTTTAGTTGAAATACGAGGTCTCTAATGGAAGTTGATGTTAAGCAAGGTTGTGCCGGAGTGGACTGGAAGGCAGTATCGGAAACATTGAATCGTGTTGGCATGGCCTACTACGAACCCGGTGTACACCAGAAAGCATTTGAAGCCAGCCATACGACCGTGTTTGTTTATCATGCTGGCCGACTGATCGGTTTTGGCCGAGCAATTTCTGACGGTGCCTACCAAGCTGCAATCTATGATTGTGCGGTTCTCCCTGAATTTCAAGAAAAGGGAATCGGAACGATAATCATCAAGAACATCTTGTCCCGGATCTCTCATTGCAACGTCATTCTATA
>JARRRC010000422.1:0-2662 GCA_037381105.1 Desulfobacterales bacterium | reverse complement strand
ACCTCTCTTATTTCGCTTATAGCTCAAGTTTCGCACCCTAAAGTCGCTAAAAAGTCTCTGGTGCCGCAGGCCAAAAGAAAATTTTTAAGGTAAAATATTTCTCTGTCGCATTATCGGGCGGCGCCAAAATAAAAAGTGAAGTCTATACTAAACCCGCTTTGCTGAAAACAGAGGGTGCGAAACTTGTGTTAAAAACCAATCTCTCGCCCCAAACCAAGCGGCACAGCCGCGTTTTATAAAATCGTTACACGATTTTATTTACAAAAGACGAATCGCGTGTTCAGTGGGAAATCCGGCCGCTATAATTTTATTAACAACCGAAGCAATATCATAGGATATGCATTTTACTTCGATGTTGTTTTTCTCCGTATCCAGAATAATATATTTGGCGTGATTGTCGCCGTCTCTCGGCTGGCCTACGCTTCCGATGTTGACGATATACCGATTGGCCCTGTTGAGGTTGACGATGCTCCGAGTGAGCGGCGACCGTGTAACGGATGTGCCGTTAAAATTAATGATTTCAAGTCGATGAGTATGACCGACAAAGCATATTTTCTCTTTCATCTGTTTAAAAGTACGCAGCAATTCATCTTCCGCGATTTGAAAGAGATATGTGGTTGGAGAATCCGGTGGAAAGCCATGGACAAAGCGGTATTCGTCGTAAATCATAAATGGTTTTAACTTGGAAATGTAATGGATCGCTTTTTTAGACAGCAATCCAATGGTCTTTAACAAAGATCTTCGGGCAAGGGGATTAAACCAGGTCAAATAATTTTGATCGATCACCGCCAATTCATGGTTGCCCAGAATAGACGGAATATGATGATCGTTGATCATGGTGACAACCTGCTCGGGTTCGGGCCCGTAACCGATGATGTCGCCGAGACATACTATCCTGTCGACATCCGATCCGTCGATATTTATGAGCACCTGTTTGAATGCTTCCAGATTCCCATGAATATCTGATATAACTGCCATTCTCATAAATAAGCCCTATCATTTTTTCAGCTTTTTATCAATAACTTTGGAAATATATGGTGACGGGCCGTCGTATCGATATTCACTTGAATATGAACTCCTATACATAGTCTATACATTATATTTACATTGACGTTTACATTATGGCGTGTTAGCGATATAAGAGATTATCCATACACCGGATAGATAGTAATTGAATCTTGAACCCATGATGAGGAGGGTTATTCCATGCAGCCGGAACTCACTCCGAAGCAACAGCAACTATTGAACTATCTGGAACGTAAGATTGCCGGAACCGGGAGAACTCCCAGCCTCCGGCGGTCGGCCGCTGAGATGGGAGTGAGTCACGCGGCGATATCTCAGCTCATATCAGCGCTTGAGAAAAAAGGAATTCTCAAGCGCAGCGGCCGCTACAGCCGTACGATTCATCTGTTGAATCGCAATCAAGAAACAGCAGGCATCATGCGGTGGCGGGAAGTCCCCATCGTGGGAAACATCGCTGCCGGGTTGCCGCTGTATGCCCAGCAGGAATGGAGCGGAAGTGTTGTGATCGATTCAACCCTGTATCAAGGGACCAACCTGTTTGCACTTCAGGTAAAGGGAGACTCGATGAAGGGCGCCGCTATTTTGGATGGAGATCTGGTTATTTGCAAACCGCGTCAGTTTGCTGAAAACGGCGAAATCGTCGCAGTGTTGATCAACCATGAAGAAGCGACGGTGAAGCGCTTTTTCCGCAGAAAAAATCATATTGAACTGCGTCCTGAAAATCCTGATTACAAGGCGGTCAAATATGATTTTAACGAGGTCTTGATCCAGGGCAAGGTGATCGGTGTTCAGAGGGCGGAAGGAAAAAAAGCTCAAGGCTGAAAGCCGAACCAATTCAACCAAATAAAACAAATTAAACAGTTAAACCAACCAAAACCGGAGCAGCATATGGCGGCAATAACGACTGAAGAACAAAAAGATCCCGGAACCTGTCAATTGTATGTGGGCACAAGCGGCTTTTCCTACACCGAGTGGATGGAGGCCGGATTTTATCCTTCGGGCACAAAATCGGGCAAAATGCTGCAGCACTATGCCCGGTATTTTTTGATTACCGAACTCAACTACACCTGGTATCAGATGCCAAAAGCCGAAGCCGTTGAACGTCACCGGCAACAGGTTCCGCAGGCGTTTTTGTTCGCAGTTAAATTGACACGAACGCTTACCCACGAAATCGATCCGCAGCAATGGTTCGATCAGGCGGTTCTTTATCGGGAAGGGGTGTCGCCATTGGTTCAAGCCGGGCAACTCATTGCCGTGTTGATTCAGCTTTCCCCCTCGTTCCTTCGCACAGCACCGAACCGGAAATACCTGGCGACCCTGCTTGACAGTCTTTACGGTCTGCCGTTGGCCATTGAATTTCGACACCATTCCTGGGCCGGTGATCGTGTATTTGCTGAATTGGAACGCCGGCAGGTGACGCTGGTGAGCATCGACGCACCGGATCTGCCGGGTCTGTTTCCATCTCTGGGCGTGATCACCAACCCGGAGCTGTTTTACGTACGCTTCCACGGCCAAAATGCCAAAGGCTGGCGTTCGGGCAATATGCAGCTTAAATTTGATTACAACTATTCCGACGATTATCTGCACGAATGGATTGAAAACAAGATTGAGCCCATGAGCGACCGGGCACGCAAGGGCG
>JARRRC010000421.1:0-4276 GCA_037381105.1 Desulfobacterales bacterium | reverse complement strand
CGAAGGCTGGTTGGATGGGGTTGGCTTCACAGAGGAATTAAAAGGAAAACTTAGAAACGTTTATCGTCGGGTGTTCTTGGTTTTTGTCTTCTATCAAGGCCGTTTCTTCTATCTTTGCCGGATCTTCGTTCAGGAATATGTTCGGCATAAGAAAATTGTCGCCGGTCAATTCCCAGCCTGCGGCCTCCGTTGTCCCTGAAATATACTGTCATAAGTTCAAAAATGTTTTTATGGGTAACAGCGCTAAAACCTGAACATGCGTCGAACGCCCGATCTTCCATACTTCCTACGTTGTTCGGAGTTTGATCCGCAAAACCCATTTATTTTGATATTCGAAAAATTACAACCGATGACTTTGCTCGTCCACAATGGCCAGGCCGACAAGAGAATGTCCTGTGAAACGATCATGGGAATTTTTTGAGATAATTTGTGTTTTTAGCAACTTTTTTGGTCTCGACAATCCCGGGGGGTTATATTCCATGTATAAGATATCGCCGACATTGAGTTGTTCAAATACACAGGAGTCTTCCTTAACAAGGATGCAAAGCTGGTTTGTGGCGTTGTCTCTTAATCGGAACAGATAAACAGGACCCCTGGTATTTAAAGAGAACTGGACGCTAAAAAATTTGTCCAGAATAGTTCTTGATTCATATCTGTTTTCTGCCAAGTTGCTCGGAGAAATCTGTTTTCCCATGATGTCAACCTTAGCCGCCCGGACTTATGATGGCGCATTCTATGTATGGTATAAAATTTTCAAGGATAAACTTTATCCTTTGCGTTCGCATCCTTTAAGACTCGGGAAATAAGCTTTTTTAAAATAAATCAGGTATCTTAATTCATAAGTTTATCAATATATGATGTCAAGTAGAATTATGTATAATTGATATATAATTTTGTCGAATTAGAATATATTGTAGTTCATTAGAATAAATTACTATATATTGTATATTCAATAATCAATAAATCGAATAAAATCGGATTGTTTAAAGGCAATTCCTGCCGAAGTACCGCAGTCTGGATTGGAATGTATGATCTGTTGTAACAGCTTTGAACGGATTGCTAACAAGCTAAGGGCTTCGTCCCGATTAATAGGGATAATAAGGATAATAAGGATAGGGATACCAGTAATAGGGATACGGATAATACCATGGGTCATAGTAAAATGGCGGGTAATAATACTCCCTTTTTGGCCAAAGATATATTTCTCGACTTTTAATCTCAAGATAAGGCTGGTCAAAATGGTCCACTTTTTCAAAGGTTTTGCCGATAATCGTGCCGGCTACGGTTATTTTACGGTCTTTTTGATAAACCTCAGGGTCTAAAAAACCTTTTTTGAAAACAATAAATCGACCTTCCGATTGATCTTTGGATTTAGGTTCTTCTCCCAATCCAAGGGGAGTCTGCAGGACTTTGACGATCGATTGGTCAGCCATATTCTGTGTTTCCAGAATATACCCTCCCAGGATTACGGTTTTCCCTTTATATCTGCCGGCTTCGTGCATGAGTGTTTTAAAATCAACCGGTCCTATGGATTCTTCTCTGATTTGTTGAGAAATGACCGAACATGATATAATAAAAAACGGCATCAGCAATGCAACAAAAATCCTCATTTATGGATAGACACAAACTAAACAGATAGTTTCAAATTAAAAAGAACTACGTTTGATCCTCCTCACGATGATATTTAAAGTTCCAGATCCAGATCCCCGACCGCTTCTATTGTTTCCGGCTGCCACCGGGGATTGTCGTCCTTGTCCTCCAAACGCGCCCTAACACCTTCTATGTAATCGGGATGATTCATGATAAAGCGCGCGGCTGTGAGATCCGCTTGAAAAACCTCTTCAAGGGGGCGATGCTCATTGTGTCGCAGAAGTTTCAACGTCACGGCCAACGCCGTTGGAGATCTTTCCGCCAGCCGCTCAAAAACCTGGTCACAGAGACGGACTTGTATACTGCATTGTCTGAGCGATTCTATGATTTTCACAAGGGAGTCTTTTCCTTGAAAATATTCGGCTACCCATTCATCCATATCGGGTTTAGCGGTAATCTCCTTTACAAAAAACGGGTCGAGTGTCGAAGCCAGCTTTTCGGCGGCCCGAACTCTCGGGCTTGGAAGACTCGCTGTATATCCTTGCAAGGTATTTTTCAGTTCCGGAAGACGCTCCAACGATGTCAAATGGGTTGCAAACCCTACACGCACGGTTTCATCGCCCTTCATTTCATAGCCTGTCAGTCCCAGATACTCGGGGTAGCCCGGAGGACATTTGGCAAACATCCAGCCGGTTGAACCCACATCCGGGAAAAAACCGATTCGGGTCTCCGGCATGGCCATACGCGTGCGCTCTGTAGCCACTGCGATGTCCGAGGCGGCAGCCAGACCCAGTCCTGCTCCCATAGTGATGCCGTCGGCAAGAACGATCACCGGCTTGGGGAATCGATGAAATCGCAAGACCAAATCATATTCTTCTTTTAAAATCAAATCTGAAGGCATTGCACTTTTTTCCCGTATGGCCCGGGCCAGTGCCTTAACATCTCCCCCGGCGCAGAAGCCCTTCTCTCCCACGCCATACAGCAAAACAAACCCGCAGTGGTCGTCGGTCTCTGCTTGGTCCAGGGCACTTTGGATCGAACGGACCATTTCAAGATTGAGGCTGTTCAAGGCACGGGGACGGTTGAGTATTATGTTCATCATCCGAGGCTCTCTTCGGACCAGCACCAACGGATCTGACCGGGTGTTTATCTCATTCAATTGCAGACTCCTTATCCGCAGCTCAATTTTTTATAAACTTTAAAAGTGCGGCGTTAAATATTTTTGACTGTTCCATTTGTGCAAAGTGGGCTGCATCGGAAATAACCTTCAATTCCGAGGATGTTATCCCCTGGTGGATGAATTCCGCCGCCTCAACCGGCGTACCGGAATCGTGCTCGCCCACCATCACCAAGGTTCTTGTTGAAACGCTGCGTATGGTTTCTCGCTGGTCCATATCTCGAATTGCGGCACAGCATGCACAAAACCCCTCGACGGGAGTATTCAAAATGGTGCGTCGAATCCTTTCAACCGCAGAGGCCAGCCGGTTTTGGCCTGCCTTGGTAAACCATCGGTCTATGGTGGCATCGGCAACGATGGCCATACCGTGCTTTCGAACGGTCTCGATGCGTTCATCCCAGATTTGTTTGGGAGCCATATAGGCTGCCGTAGAACTGAGGGTCAACGACATCAAGCGGTCGCCATAATTCGTACCCAGCATCTGACCGACCATCCCGCCTTTGGAAAGTCCGCAGAAGTGGACTTTCTCCAGGTCGAGCGCATCCATCAAACCCACGGCGTCAGCGGCCAGCATCTCTATGGAGTACGGGCCTTCGATTACCGCCGAATATCCGTGGCCACGGCTGTCGTATCGGAGCACCCGGTAACCGGCTTGGACGAGCGCGGGAACCTGAAATTCCCACATGGCGAGGTCCGCAGCCAAAGCGTTCGAAAGCATTACGACAGGTCCCTGTTCAGGCCCGTCCAAACGATAATGGAGTGTTGTTTTGTTTACATCTGCAAACGGCATGGTTTTTCCTTTCAAAAAGAGCGCTTCAAGGTTGCCGTAACAAGCCCGGCACCGATCAGTACGCTTCCGCCGCTCCGATTTAACCAGTGACGCACTTTTGAATGCTGCAGCTTATATCGGAGCTGGCCGGCAAAGATGGCATATAGTGTTGCGTTCAAAGAAGCGAGAAAGAGAAACGTTGCCCCTAAAATCAGAAATTGGGGAAATTTTTCAGTCCGCCCACCGATAAACTGCGGCAAAAATGCAACAAAAAAAGCAATGCTTTTAGGGTTCGATGCGGTCACCAAGAAGGCGCTTTTGAATAAAGACCGGTTTGAAGACCCTTTAAACGTTAAATGGATATCGTTTTTCTCCGGGTTTGATCGCCAAAGTTTGATACCGAGATATATGAGATAAACAGCTCCAAACCATTTCAGAACGGAGAAAAGCGCCGCTGAGGTTGCCAGGATCCCGCCAAGTCCCAACAGGGAAAGTGTCATGGCCGTAAAATCACCGAGTGTAACACCGGCAACAAGCGGTATAACTGCCTTGCGTCCATGGGATATGGTCTGGCTGATGACCAAAAGTATTGTCGGGCCTGGCACTACCAGAACGATACCTGCTGCGAGAACAAAAGCCATCCAGACTTTTACATCCACAAAAACCTCCTATACATGGTCCGTATATTACAGTTAACGTTGGCGATATGGAATCTCGCAATAGGTGATTCCTTTTTCGGG
>JARRRC010000420.1:4274-6959 GCA_037381105.1 Desulfobacterales bacterium | reverse complement strand
GTATAATGGCGTTTTTACCGTTGGGATGACAGGCACTGCAGTTGGCATGAAATAATTTCTCTCCGGTTTTGAATTCGGGCGATATAGATGCAGCCCTGGTTCCGTAGGTTAACTGGCCGCCGAAGTAGCCTAAAACAACAACCGACATAAAGCAAAGTGTATAAAGCACCAGTGCCGGTATGGAGCCGGCCCCTTTTTTACGGCGGACAATGATCGCGAGCCCGAGAAGTACGAGCAGGGTAAAAGCCATGGGGATCTTTACCTTGATGGGAAACAGCCAGGCGCCTGCGTAGAAATGCTGCCAGTCCATGTAGCCGAACAGCATCGTCGGAAATACCCAAATAAACGCCAAAATAATACAATACTTGACGGCGTCCCTCAGTTGGGGGCGCTTGAAACTAACAGCAACGAACGCAAAGATAAAGGAGCCCACCACCAGCCCGATGGGCATGTGGACTTCGGTGGGATGGATCGGATGGGTGTACCCAAGGCTGGCAAGAAACTCATAAACAAAATTGAACATCATGTACCTCCTCAACCACCGGCCGCTCGGCAGTCGGCCTTCAAAAATCCCGAAGGCCGGCTACGCCGTATGCGACTCTTCAAAATGATCAGAACATCAACCAGAGTAACGCATAAAATGTATTGTTATCGGAAGCGTCCCGCCCGAATCCATCGTAATTCGAATCCGAGCCGTTGAATTTGTCATAAATGGTATACTGCAATGCAAGTTTGTATTTTTCCTTGAAGATATAGTCCGCCTGCACAATAAATCCATTGCTGTCCGGAGAGCCGTTCCGGCTGCCGTCAACCGGGTCGGCAGCATACAGCAGCGCATCCGTATCGCCGTCGCTGTAAAAATATCCCACAGATCCCCCGAAAGTTCCGTAGCTGCTCCGGTAAAAGTAATTGATGTTTGCTTTGTAAACATCCAGGGTTGAACTGCGATTGGCCGTGATACCCAGATCGTAACTCGCATCCCAATCCTGCTTTTCATGGATCCAGGTTCCCCGGATCGAGAATAAATGAGGGGATGCGATAAATTGATACTGGGCATCCACGCCGACATCGGTAAAACTGTCGGTGGACCCTTCGTTCATACCGGACGGATAGACGTCCGCATAAAGACCATAGGTGCCCACCTCAGCGGAGTTGCCGCCCCAGTCATGCTGCAGGGCAACCCGCCAGTAAGGCACGGCCCCGTCGGTTTCCGTGTCAACCGTGGTTCCGGCACCCAAAGGACGGGCAATTCCGTCGGCGGTGGTACGATATACCGTGGCAGCGGCGTATATCAAATTGTGCCACAAAGCATAGAATCCAATGCCGCCCACCTGCGCATCCAATCCCCCATCGATAAGCGTGCTTGCGGCGGGTGTCGGTGCAACCGCCGAAGAGGCGTAAGGAAATCCCCATGTCGGCGTAGTGTTCCAAACGTCTTCGACGGTCGGGCTGTTGTTTAGTGTAAAGCCAAAGATTAGATTGCCACCTAAATGGGTGGTTCGCGCGTATCGTATGTCGGTTAAATCCAGTGCAATATCATTTGCGGTTCCGTCGTAAGTGAGTTGAGAAAACGCTCCAAAGTGATCCACTATTCGGCCCCCGTAGAAAATAGAGGCTTGTTGAGGAATGTCGATTTTATCGGTTGTCGAATCCGTAGCGTCGTCAAAAGGCGCCACGCCATTTGTAAGGATACCGTTATTCTTCTGCAAAAAAGTCGCGGATGCCTGGAACATGGCGGCGATAGGCGGTTGGTAAGGCGCCGATTCACTGGCTTTACTAAACGTGTATCCTCCGAGTTTGAATGTGCGTCCAAAGGGGGTTAGCTCCGGCCAAGCCGTGTGGCAGGCAGTACACGACATGCCGGTCTGGCGGGCAAAGCTGGGTATTGCATGAGCGTGATTGGCAGACAAACCCACAATCAGTAAGGCGGCCGCCAGGACAAAAAGCCATTTTTGAAAACAATGCGGTTGCATCTGTTCTACCTCCTTTCTCTAAATTCTGATGCGGGGTACCCAAAAAACCCCAAAAGGAATAATAATAAGACTGGCCGGGTCGGATGGAACGTGGGGTTTAAGTTCTGCAGCACTCCCGTTTTTAGTTGGTGACTCAAGTTTCGCACCCTAAAATAGCTAAAACGTCTCTGATACCGCAGGCCAAAAGAAATTTTTTGCTGAACATAGAAGGTGCGAAACTTGTGTTGGTAAGTGAAACAAACATCAGTTGGACCTTGCTGCGCGATTGAGCCGGTATGTTTCGGCACCGTTATTTTTTGAAGGCGTGTTCCATATAACCGATTATGGATTTGATTTCGTCCGGGCTCAAATCAAAGGCAGGCATCGGGGGACGCCCGTTACGTACCGTATCGGTTATCTTTTTGACGACATCACCCTGCCAAAACTCGGGCTTGTTAAAATCAGCCGGAGCTTTGCCTAAAGCGGCAGCTGCCGGCCCATCACCCTTGCCGTCAGCGCCATGACAGATCAGGCATTTTTGTTCATAGAGGCTCTTTCCTTTTTCGTAGTTTTCCCCATGAGCCGCATTTGTCCAAAAAACAACAGCCGTCAAGCTAACGGCAACGGTGATAAATACGAGACATCTGTTCATTAAGTTCTCCTCCTTTTTTCTTAAATTTCAGTTCCAAAACAATAAAAAACTTAAGTGTTCAGGGGGTGCGCTTTCCCGTTA
>JARRRC010000420.1:1592-4183 GCA_037381105.1 Desulfobacterales bacterium | reverse complement strand
GACCTATCCATTATGGATTGCCGTATTTTTTGCATAATGTCTCCGGAATTGGATCTCTGGAAAGACTCGGCACGATCAGATAAGAATCGGATGATAAATAACGGATAAACTACGTTTTTAAGACTCGGAATTAGGAAAATTTAAAGTTGAGTGCCGTAGCATGAAGCATCACATTATAAAGCAGGGAAGGATATCAGACAACAACCATACTGCGGCAAGTGATGAGTTAATAAGTGATATTTAAAATATTACCCGATACTGTTTCATGTTGTCAAGAAGGTATTTTCCCCGGACCGGGTGAAACGAACGATTCTCGCAGGACCGGACATGATGATGGAATTCACCGGGAAACAGGGGAATTGCCGGATTCGGACTCGACAAAGGCTTTTTCAACCCACTTCCGGGTAAAGGGCAGAAAGTGCACCAGACCCTCCAGGACCCCTGCGGTATAGTTGCCGTTCATGCCCAGAAAGCCGCCTTTTGCCATATAGAGAGTTTTATCGAGCCCGCTTTTTTTCACCGATTCCAGGGCTTCGCGCCGGACCGTCTCGGCGGCGTTTCGCACCAGAATCGACTGAATGTCGCTGACCATCACCGCCAGGTCGTTCCCACTGTCGCCGGCATAGACCACCCGACTTTTCGAAATCCCCTTATTTTTAGCCAAAAAATTGACAGCGTGGACCTTGTTGGCCCGCTCCGGCAAAATATCGATTAAGCCGACGCCCTGCTGTTCGTCCACGCTCCAGATCACGCTCGCCCGCACGCCGCGGCCCTCAAGCCGCTCGCGGATCTCCCGGACGAGCCGCCGGCGATTAACGTCGGGATCGGTATAGTAGCTCAGCTTGAAACGATTCTGTTTCTCGGGTTCTTGCAGGCGCAACTCGGTCATATCCGACAGATTTCCCGCCAGTTCCTCTTGGCCGCCTTCCGGCCAGTCCCGGGAAATTTCCTTGCTCCAGGCCATCCACTCGCTCCATTTCCCGTCTTTAAGATCGTAAACCGTGGTGCCCACATCGCCGATGGCAAAATCGGGGATGGGCAAACCATAGCTCTCGATAGCATCTTCGATGAGCTTGCGGTTCCGGCCGCTGACATAAACCAGGCGAATTTCCGAACGCCGTGCGATCCGCCGCAAAACCTCCCGGACGCCGGGTGATTCGGGTGCCTCGCCGTTAGGCAGGATGGTGCGATCCAGGTCGCTGCACAGAAGAATATTGATATGATCATCCATGGATACGAAACATCTCCTTTCCCTGGAGGGCGAAGTGGCCGATGATGGCCGCAGCCGCGCTCCAGCCTTGATGCCGGGTGCCGCCCGGGGTATGGTCTTTGCCGTTGACATACTCGGGAAAGCTCCAGGCCTCTCCTTCCATCTCCATGCGGTTGGCGCGATGGATCCCGGCCTGGTATTCCCGGGCCGCATCCATGCGGCCGCGTCGGCTCAGGTCTGCAACATAGAAGCCGGTGATCATGGGCCAGAGTCCGCCGTTGTGATATTCATAAGGCCGGTTCTTGAAGGTGTAAGAAAATATGATATGTAGTTCTTCCCAATCCTTGTCCACGGGAGTGATCACCGGATGAAAGGCCGGCACCAGCTTGAGTTTTTCGTCCACCAGTTCTTGTTCGATGTACCGGTCTACGTGCTGCCGGCGTTGCTCGTCCGCCAGACCGAAAAGAGAAGCAAGAATGTTGGCCAGGGCGTCGAACCGGTAGCCGTAACCATGGGGGGNNNNGTTCTTGCTTCTCGTGGCGGCTTTCTTCCCCTTCCGGTAGATGACTTCGTGGTAGACGTCGTCCGGCATCTTATCATCTGCGGGAAACCAATAGTTGTCCCGGATCAGGTGGATCAGCCGGCTTTTTCGTTCGTTGAGCTGATGGTCCTGGGTGTCATGAAAATGGGCCCGGATGTCTCCTATCGTGCGCAATACCTGAAGGTAGAGGAGTTGATCATAAAGAACGTAGCCGTTGTGCAGGTACTCGTCGGCCCAGTCCCCTGTGGCCGGAATGTAAAGCAGGCCCCGGTTGTTGAATTCCCAGGCACCCAACAGAAACCGGACTTTTTCGATGGCCGGCATCATCTTTTTGATGAACGCTTCGTCCTCGGTAGCCTTCCAGTATTCCCCGCAGCCGATGACGAACCAGAGATCCGCATCTACCCGTCCGGTCATGCCCCCGTAGCTTACCCGTCCGCTCTTGGGGTCTACGTTGCTGGGAATCTCACCATGTGGCCCCTGGTACCGGGCCAGTGTTTCGAGACTGTTCCTGAAGGCATCTTTTAGTTCCTTATCCTCGGTCAGAAGGGCAGCCAAGCCGATGATGACGCTGTCTCGACCCCAGACGCGCCGATAGTTCTGGTCGTTCGTCGGGCTGGCCAGAAACCCCTCGGGACGGCTGCATTCCCCCAGTAGATCTATGGCCTTTCGATACCCTTGCTCCATCAATTTTTCGTCGTTTTGCACTTTTGGCATAGATTTTAACACCTTTTTTCGTTTTGAATGATCTATTGGTTGATGCGCCCCAGGCCGATCCTGTTTAGCGGTGAAAACCGCGCCTTCCACCGCCCCCTTCCCCATGCCGCTCGGAGAAAAAAA
>JARRRC010000420.1:0-1562 GCA_037381105.1 Desulfobacterales bacterium | reverse complement strand
AAAATGGACCGTGCTCTCCTCCATGCCCATGCATGTGCATGGCGCCCAATCCGCCGCCGTTACGTATGCCCGATCTCCCGGCATCCCGTCCGTATCTGATACCACCGAAAGCCATGCCGGGTTCGGACCTCTCAAACCGGTTTCTCCTTTCAGCATATTCTCGCCGCTCCGGCACGTTCCTGGCAAAACCCCTGTTTTGGCCATGGAACCGTTGCCGCTCATACCGCCGCCCCTCACTCAACGGGCCGGAACGACCGGTAGTTACCGAACCTCGAAAGTGGTTGCCGCCGAATCTATTCGTGCTCAACCGATTTCCCCGATGCTGCCCGGAAAATCCCCGTCTCAACCGATTTTCCCGATGCTGCTCAGAAAATCTTCGTTGCCCGCGGTTGAAATTCCGGCCGTATTTAGGATACTGTCCCAACTGCTCTGCGGCTCTATGGTGTCGATACACGAATCCTCGGCGGTGATGGGGCTCATGGTGCCAGGGACCCCGGTGAGACGCCCAGTTGTAGCCGGGCCGTATAAACCTGGGGCGTCGATGAACGTTTATGATGATGGTCCGTCCCGGCCAGTCAAAGTAGCTCCAATACCCGAAACCTAAGCCGAAACCGACATAGAAATTCGGCCAGAAATAAATCCCGGCCCCCACTGTTACTCCGGCCGGCCCCCAGTACCATGGCGGGTAAGCCGGGTACAGCCATGGGCCGTAGACGTAACGGGTATTGTAATAAGGTACATAAACGATCTGCGGATCGGTCGGCTCGATGACGATGGTGCCGTCGGCCTTGAGGATAACTTTCTGCTTGTCATTGGAGTGAAGGTTTCCCTCCTGGTAGGCGCGATGGCGAAGATCCTGGATGACGTTCATCACCTCCGATTCCTGGGACAGAAAGGCATTGCCCAAGTTGGTGGTCTCTTCCAGCCGCTCACTCATCAGGGAAAGCACCGTTGGGATATGGCAGAGCGCCTTGATACTGGGGTCCCAATCTTTGTTCCGGAGCGCCTCGTCGAGATTGGCACCGGTCAGAAGCGGATGTTTCTTGATCCAGCGATCAGCCTCCACCACCTCCAATGGATAGGTGGAAGCCATCAGCACCTGGGAAAGCAGATCGTCGGGATACAGGGCAACCGGCGCCAGCATCTGGCTGAGCTGCTTCCGGGAATAAATCGCTTCCGCAGCATGAGCCGATATGGCAAGCGGTTCCGTCAAGAGAAAAAGGATCAGCAAGCCGATCAGCCCTTTCAGGACACTGTATGCCTTCATGTTACCTCCTTGCCGGCCGAGGGATAGATATTTTTTTGACCCTCTTTCCGGACTTACGTATCAACCTGTTCAATACGAACAGGTGATCGAACCACAATTTGAGGCCTTTAAAAAACCATCCTTTTTCAAAGGCCTCAATTTCGGGACTTAAACTCTAATACCGCCGTCGCCGTAATTTTAAATTTTCAAGGCCCCGGACACCCAGTGGAGTGAAATGATAGTGAGATGAGGAGGATTCGATTTTTGAGCTCGGAATAAGGAAAAATTTAAAGTTGTGTACCGTATCATTATGGAC
>JARRRC010000419.1:0-3036 GCA_037381105.1 Desulfobacterales bacterium | reverse complement strand
GTTCTCTGTTCAACATATTTAAAAAATCGGTGTTGCCCCCAGTGTTGATTTGATAGGTCTTTTCCAGTCTAACACCCCGTTTTTCAAACAGGTTCGCTAACGTCCGATGGACAATTGTTGCACCGACTTGAGATTTAATATCGTCTCCGATGATTGGAATTCCCCTGGATGCAAACCGATCAGCCCAAAAAGGATCACTGGCAATAAAAACAGGGATGTTGTTAATAAATGATACACCGGCTTCCAGGGCACATTCGGCATAAAACATAGATGCCGCTTCCGAACCCACAGGCAGATAATTTAAAAGAACTTCCGTTCCGGAATGCTGTAAAATTTTGATGATGTCACTCTTGGTCGGCTCTTTTTGGTCACAAAGCAAAAATGTGTATTCAGGATCAAAATTCTTCATATGTTCGGAAAAACCATCCAATATTTTTCCCATGGAAACCTTTACCCCTGTTTTTGGCATTTTATCCACGAATCTCCTGGTGCAGTTCGGCCTTTCAAAAATGGCATCATGAACGTCTTTGCCGACTTTTCTTTGATCAATATCAAATGCCGATACAACTTTTATATCACAAGGAGTATAACCATTGATCGACCAATTCAAAATTCCGACAACGCCATTGTTGCCTTTTCCCTGGTAGTATTTAATTCCCTGCAACAGAGAACTTGCACAGTTTCCGGCACCGATGATACCGATTTTTATGGGTTTCATAACCATCCATTTATATAAATGATTTTAGCCAGTGAATCTTACAGATTTAGAAAACGGGGAGTTTTGTCTGTAAAAACGTAATGATCAGCGGATTGGTTTTTGCTTTCAGCTACGCTCCAACAAGATGGACAATCTTTTTTGAAAGGCATGATCCATGGAGCAATCCGACTCAGAAAACACCGTGATCCTTCAAAGTATTAAATTAAAACATACTTGATTTGACAATCAACTTCAAATACTATCTTTAAAAAATATTAAAAATTCTATATCTTTGAAAATATATCGTCTTAAAACGGAGAGCGATGATGACACAGAAAATACTGGCGCCGCTTGACGGAAAAATATTTCAATTAAAGGTCAGCCCCGGAGATGCGGTAGAAGAAGACGAGGAAATCCTGGTCATTGAGGCCATGAAGATGGAAACCCCCATATTTGTCCCCTGCGATGGGATTATCACGGAAGTCAGAGTCGAAGAAGGGGATGAAGTAACGGAAAAGGATGTTTTAGCCGTTATTGATAAAAAACGCATCGAGGTTTAAACCATGAGACCTTATTTTGATAAAATGACAGGATTCGGCCATGCTCTGAAAAAAGGCCGGATTAAAAGCACCGAAGAAAATCTTAGCAGCATCAAAAAGATCGAAGAAGACATCGCTGCTGAAGTGTACCGGGTGAAAACCGCCGGCTTCCCCGAAGAAAAGATCAATGCCAGAGGCCAGATGACGGTGTGGCAGCGCCTTGAATACCTCGTCGATCCCGGAACCTGGCACCCTTTGCATACCCTTTACAATCCAATGAACAATGTGGAAGGGACCACCAATGTCATCGACGGCATCGGAAAGATCTCCGGGAAATGGGCCGTCATTATCGGTTTTGACAACAAAGTCATGGCCGGTGCCTGGCTCCCGGGCCAATCTGAAAATATACTTCGGGTGACCGACCTGTCAAAGCGTTTGAATATCCCTTTGGTCTGGCTGGTTAACTGCAGCGGCGCCAAATTGACCGAACAGGAAAAATTTTACGCCAATCGCCGCGGGGCCGGAACACCGTTTTTCAGGCATGCCGAGCTGGAACAGATGGGAATTCCGGTGCTCGCCGGCATATACGGGACCAACCCGGCCGGCGGCGGATACCAGAGCATCAGTCCCACCATCCTATTTGCCCACAAAGACTGTAATATAGCCGTAGGTGGTGTCGGCATCGTCAGCGGCATGGCACCCAAAGGAACATTCGATTTAGAAGCCGCAGAAGAAATCATCGAAAAAGCAAATCGGTTTAAGGCCAAACCACCGGGGTCGGTGGACATCCATTATGATGAAACCGGCTTTTTCAGATATGTTTTTGAAGATGAAACCGGCGTGTTGGACGGACTCAAGGATTATATGAAAGAAATGCCGGCATATCCTCCTAAATTTTTCCGGGTTGCCGAACCCAAGGAACCTGGATTTCCGATAAACGATCTTTACCGCCTGGTTCCCTTAAATCCCAAAAGGGTATACGATTTTAAAGAGGTTCTGGCCCGGCTGGTGGATGGCAGCGAGCACATGGAATTTCGTCCCGATTACGGCCCCGAAGTGTATGCGGGCTTGTGTAAAATCGACGGATTTTTAACAGGTTGCATCGGTAACCGCCAGGAATATCTCGGCAGGAATTATCCGGAATACGCCGACTATCCGGGAATGGGAGGAAAGCTTTACCGCCAGGGACTGATAAAGATGAACGAGTTCGTGACGCTGTGTGGCAGGGACCGGATTCCCATCATCTGGCTCCAGGACAGCTCCGGACTGGATGTGGGGGATGCAGCGGAAAAAGCGCATGCACGGAGAAACTGCTGCGGTGGCCACTTACTCGCGAAGGCTGGTCAAAGAAAAAGAAGCGGGAAGGCCTTTGGAGCCGATCATCGAAAAGATGAACCAGCTGGCAAAAGCATACCACGAAAAATCAAGACCGCTCTTTTGCGCAAAAAGCGGGATGGTCGACGAAATCGTACCGCTGAGTGATTTGAGGAACTACCTTGTTGCATTTGCCGGAGCAGCCTACCAGAATCCGAAATCCATCTGTCCCCAGCACCACCTGATCCTGCCCCGGATTATCAAAGGATAACCGGGGATCAGGGGGACAGAAAACTTCTATGGCAGTCACGATGGTTTCCCTTAATCAGTACATGAACAGAAAGTTATGTTCAGACAAAATCCGATTATCATCTTTCCAGTGTCATTTGGATGTAGTGGCAGGGGCATTCTTTTGCGCACAGGCCGCATCCTTTGCAAAAATCATAATCGAATTCATATCCGCCGGTGGAGGTTGACACCTTGACG
>JARRRC010000418.1:3302-6388 GCA_037381105.1 Desulfobacterales bacterium | reverse complement strand
TATTTAATAAAGAAGTGTCGGATTACATAAAGATAATATTCCAAAAGATAGCCGAGGAGTATGGATTTGAGATAGATACGATGGAAGTAATGGAAGACCATGTTCACGTATTTGTTGAAGTGCTGTAAAAACCACGCGCCGTTCGTACATACGTTTAAAGTTTCTTATACGGCTTTTTAACAAATCGGTGTTGGAAAATACGAGCTGCTCTCCTGACAAGCTCCGAATTTTAGTGGTTTTTAACCCAATACGTTCGATAACTCCCATATATTCATTCACAATGATAAAATCTCCGATTACAAACGGCTTGTCCAGCACGATGACAAAAGAAGCAAAAAGATCTCCAAGTATATTTTGCGCCGCCAATGCCACAGCAATGCCTCCAATACCCAATCCAGCGATAAATGTGCTGATATTTACGCCGATATTTTGGAGTACAATCATTGTAAAGATTATCCAAATCGTCATCCTGAGAACAAATCCCACGGAGGTCAATGTTGTCACTGCCTCGGCATCGCTTTCAACTTTTTGCTTTCGATACCGTTCAATCCAGAATTCAATGGTGTGAGAGATTAAAATGGCCGCCTGGACCAGCGCAACGATAATGAATGCATTTTTGAGGTTATGATCTGTTTTTTCAGGGAGTGTTATTTTCAACGAACCGATGTAAACAGAAAGAAACAATAAGAAGAGAACATTAATTCGCCCGATCAAGTCGGCCGCCAAATTTTCCCATTCCGTGATGCTCTCAGCCGCAAGGGAACTCATTTTTTTCTGAAATATATGTTTGGTTATTCTTGCCAAAAAGTATACGATAAAGGCGATACCAAGGGCTAAGAGCCAGCCTTTCACCGTGTTGTGATATATTTCCTTTTCCAGAAACATTAAAACCCCCATCCTATCGTCATTCGAAACGATTTGAATCTGTAAATGATCAGAAATTTTTTCAAGACCTCCTGTTCGCTGATTTGAACCTTTTAGGCAAAATGTTTTAAATCACCGTTGGAAGGTTTTGGAAAAAGATATAATCAAAAGTTGTGTTTGAGGAATTAGGTGGTGTATCTTTCGGACGATTGTTATCGCGGCAATCGTTCCGCACTTTGATTCATCAAGGTAAAAAGACACACAATTTGACTAAAGATAGCGTAGTTGATTAAAAAAATCCAGAACGATTTGTTGATGACTCTGTCACAAAAATTTTGCGCAATGGCGCCGGGAAAACGTTAATTGAAGTATTCGTAGCAGAAATAGAGCGTTTTTTACCGTCGAATCTTTTTCTTTAAATTTTCGATTATATTCTCATAAGATCTAACCTGCCTTAAATACCGTTTGCCTTGCCTGCTATTTTTATCGATCCGTAACAATTTTTTATTGAGGAATTTAAGTCGCTTTTCATAAGATCTTATTCTTGCAGCGATTTGTTTTTCACGAATTGTTGATCGGCCCGATAATCTCGGCTTTTTGGATGTCATATAAACGAATACTTTTGAAACAACGGCTTGATGCTTCTTTGATCCGGTGTAGATTATTGCATGATTCGTCCCTTTTAAAATTTTAGGCAGCGCTTCACCAAGAGAAACATCTTTCATTTTAGTGGTTATTTGTTTTTTTAAAGAAGTTGGGAATCTAACATAAATGCCTGTTTTATATGAAAGTTTCAAGAGCACATTTTTTAGATCAGCCTTTTGGGCCGATAAGGTTAATAAGTGATGATGATAATCGATGTGAAGATTGGGGTTAAACGACTGTGCGTTTGACAAGGAAATAAAAGATGTGAACTGCAGAATAAAAATGAATACTTTCTTTTTTAGCTTATTTATGTTCTCCATAAAACCCAGGTCTTAGATCTTGTATTTGCTGAAATCATCCGGATTCAGGTTTTTTAAATATTCTGCCCACTTTTTCCCTTGTTCGCTGGTATCGAATATTTCAATATCCCCGTTCATCTGTTTGAATTTTTCAAAAACCTTATCATCCACATAAATTAAAGCACCAAATCGAAGTGCGATGGAAATCGCGTCACTTGGACGGGCATCTAAACTGAAACTTCTTTTCTCGGATGAAAAGTGTATTCTAGCGTAATACGTATTATCCTTCAAATCGAATATCTCGATATTCGATACGGTTATTTTCAAATTTTCGACGAAACTTTTAAAAAGATCATGAGTCATTGGACGGTCAAACGTAATATTTTGCAAAGCACTGGCAATGGAGGCGGCTTCGAGAACGCCAACCCATACAAGAATGGCTTGTTCATCTTCCATTGATTTTAATAAAATTAAAGGGATATTTGATGATTTATCGATCACCATACCGGCAATGTTTACCTTGTGTAACATAACATTTTTCCTTTGATTTTTGATGTAGGCATCACTTTTCTTTTTTGACGACATATGATAATACGCCATGGCAATATTCGCCTTAACCCTGTCTTAGCCTGTTGTATCTAAAGCTTTTCAGCGGTTTTACCGATCAAAACCTCCAGAAATGAGGTTGACAGAGCTATTTTAATTTGTGCAACCGGAATCGGAATGAGTATGGCCGCCAACAAAGTAAAAGGAATCAGGGCCGCTTTATGCCATGATGAGCTAAGCGCTCAGATTTCGCGTGACCATAACAATGCAAATGTCTTATGTTTATCAGCGGACCAGGTTGGGGTTGTATTACTGCACTTCAAAGTTCAAATGTTGCATCGCAGCATTGTCAATGCGTCCCTCCAAAAGTGATAAAACATCTCCAAGCTTCGGGTGGGCCTTGAGTATTTCTTCCCTAATAACAGGAGCAGCATAATATGGGGGGAAAAACTTTCGATCGTCTTTGAGCGGCTTTAAATGATATGCTGCAATCCGACCGTCAGTGGCAAAAGCACAGATCACATCCACCTGTTTGTCATGAATGGCTTCATACATCAAAGATGGATCAAAATCTCGAACATCACCAAATTGCAGGGAATAGGATTGACGGAGTCCCGGATAGCCATCGGGTCTTTCGGCAAATTCAGCAGTGAAACCCGCAGTAAGATGATTTGCGGATTCTTTAAGGTCGGATATGGTATTCCATCCGTTTCGGCCTGCATCGGCCGCTCG
>JARRRC010000418.1:0-3285 GCA_037381105.1 Desulfobacterales bacterium | reverse complement strand
AAAAGGTTTCAGCCATTGCAGATCAAAACGTTTATGGTAAGTTTTGGTCACATAATGAAGTGCTTCTTCGGGGTCACTAATCACCGGGTGCTTTAGGATTGCGGTCAACGCAGTCCCCGTGTACTCGGCATAGAGGTCAATCTCTCCGCTGACCAAAGCCCCGTGACAGATCATCGTGCCCCCAAGGTTAAAACGGCGTTCCACAGCCAAACCGGTCTTAGCTTCAATCAATTGAGCCATCATCTCCCCTAATATGAGCTGTTCGGTAAAATTCTTTGTTCCAATCCTCACAATTCCGTGATCATTTTTCAATGGAGTCGCTCTTTGGGAAATCCATCCGGGTTTTGTAAAGTAGGTAAAAATGCCAAACAAAATCAAAACAACAGGCATCGTAAGGGCCAGCCGTCGCATTAACGATTTGACCGGTCTTTTTTTGTCCTTTTTTCTTTTCGGTCGAAGTGCCCATTCAAACGCCCCGATGGAAAAGTCAACCATCAAGGCGAGAAGTGCAGCAGGAATTGCACCGAGAAGAATGAGCTTTGTATTGGCCAGTGCCAGTCCACGATTAATAAATTGGCCCAGCCCGCCGGCTCCTATAAACGCCGAAAGGGTGGCAATACCCACGCCCACCACTGCCGCGGTTCGGATGCCAGCCGCAATCACCGGTGCTGCCAAAGGGATTCGGACCATCGCGAGCTGCTGGTATTCTTTCATACCGATCCCCTCGGCGGCCTCCATTATCTCAGCGGAAACTTCCTCAAGTCCCGTCAGCGTGTTTCTGGCAATCGGCAGCAGCGCGTAGAGGGTCAGAGCGATGAGGGCGGGCATGACACCGATTTTCTTGAGTAAGGCCAACAAAAAGACCAACATGGCGAGGCTCGGAATGGTCTGAAGGATACCGATGATACCCATCACCGGTCCGCGCAGCCAGCTGCTTCGATAAAGGAGAATACCCACGGGAATCCCGATCAGCATTGCTGCCAAAGTTGAGCATCCTGTCAACATGAGATGTTCACCGGTTCGAAGCCAGAGCTCGGGCAATCGTTCGAGGACATATGCGATCAAAGCGTCAAGGCTCATTTAATGTACCCTTTTGCGTCAAAGGTGCCTGGGCGTTTTCTCGCAAACAAATCTTTTACGAATTGGGTTGCCGGCGTATCCAAAATTTCCTTTTTCGTTCCACTCTGCTCCAGACTGCCTTCATGCAAAATTGCAATGCGGTCACCAAGCAGAAACGCTTCATGGAGGTCGTGGGTTACAAAGACGATTGTCTTTTTAAGCTGGCCTTTCAAATTCAATAATTCCTGTTGGAGAGATTCACGTGTAAGGGCATCTAATGCGCCGAATGGCTCATCCATGAGCAAATAAGCAGGGTTTGCCGCCAGAGCACGTGCGACGCCGACCCTTTGCTGCTGCCCCCCGGAGAGTTCATCGGGGAATCTATCTGAAAAACTCTCAGCCGGAAGCCCGACAAGGTCCAAAAGTTCATAAATGCGTTCTCGCCTGGAACGGATTGGCCATCCCAGGAGCCTCGGTACTATTTCTACATTTTGTTCGATGGTCATGTGCGGAAACAGGCCGATTCCCTGGAAAACATAACCAATTTGACGACGCAAATCTACTGGGTTATACTCCATGACATCCTTTCCGCCGACTTCAATGGTTCCTTTGGTCGGTTCGATCAGGCGATTGATCATTTTAAGTGTGGTCGTTTTGCCGCAACCGGATGAACCCAAGAGAACCAGAGTCTCGCCCCTGTCCACCCTTAGAGACAGATCATTGACAGCATAGGATCGACCGTCGTCAAATGTTTTAAAAACACGTGTTAATTTGATCATGGTATTTTTGAAGATTTGCCGGAAAATCCATCCGGATATGAATATTCAATAATAATTAGAGAATAAAAAATTATATTGATTTATTGATTTGTCTGAAGTAACAAATTGTTTGAGGTAAATAATTTTTAACAGGAACTAAATAAAATGTCAACCGATCGCAGGGACAACAAGAAATCTAAAGATAAAATATTTCCGTCCGACCAGACCAGACAAATCATCTTTTCGATCCGCAGGCTCATTCAGGCAAGCGAGCTTTATACCAAAGAATTAAATCCGGATCGCCGCATGATAACCATCCAACTCACCGACGCCGGAAAGAAGTTGGCCAAAAACGCCCCTCCTCCCATCCAGCAAAAGATTATTGACGGTTTGAAACAAACGAAGGACACCAAGATAAAGCAGATCGTGACTTCTCTTAACATGCTGACCGACATGCTTGACGTCCAGGATCTGGAAGTCAAATAATACTTCAACCCCCAGCTTTTTCTTGATTGGCAAGGCACTCTCCGGGCAAACCTGCACGGCAATTTTACTTTACAAAAAATTTTTATTTATATATTATTAATTATTGCTTCTGATTTTCCTTCTTTTTGATCCTCGGGGGCTCCGAAAACTGCTCTGCCCTGAAATTTACAAACCAGACCTGAAAAGAAAAAAAGACTTTACAAATGATTTTTATTGGTATAATTGTTTCAATTAAAATTATCTAAGTTAAAGTAATTCTATATAAGATATTGAGACCTTTAATAAAATGTACCAATTTGTCCAAATTCATGTCAAAGATCCCTGACCTTGAGTGTGGGTGGAACTAGGATTTTAACCGAAAGAATACATTAAGTATTTCGAAGATTATTACCTTAGTTTTGACGTAGAAATTGATCAAAGGGGTTATACTTTTAAAGGTCTTACTTTTTTCCAGAAAACAAACCTGCCGATATGAGGTGCGCTGAAAATGGAAACCAAATCGATCATAGAACCGATTATTGAACCCACAATAGAAAAGGATGCCTTGGCCAGACTTTTGGGAGGCGACGAATTCGAAAATATTCACCGATCCACCCGCTTGAAAATAGAAAAAATGGAAGCCGTGTTTGAAAAGCTCGTCGAACCGTCATTGTACCATCAGAATACGGGAATCGATTCGGTGGAAAAAGGAGCTGTTCTCCTTGAAGAAGGTCAGGAATTTAAAAGCACGAAACTTTCCAAGACCTTAAAGAATTGTGATGAAATCATATGTTATATTGCTACCTTGGGTGATAATATCGAAGGCGAAATCAAACGACTCATGGATGAAAAGAACCTGGCTGAAGCATACATCCTGGACGCCATTGCTTCGGTTGCTGCGGATAACCTGGTGGGAATGTTTCATCAGCATATGAAAAATGTATATAAAAACCAAGGAAAACAAGTGACCTTATGTTTCAGCCCCGGTTATTGTGATTGGCCT
>JARRRC010000417.1:0-4278 GCA_037381105.1 Desulfobacterales bacterium | reverse complement strand
GACAAAAGCTGAACTGGTGGAATCAATGGCTAAAGATGCGGGTATTTCAAAGGTCGCCGCTTCAGCCGCTCTGGACTCTTTCATGGCCAATGTAACAAAAGCGTTAAAGAAAAAGAACGGCAAGGTAACTTTAGTTGGGTTTGGAACTTTTGCAAAAGTCCGCCGAAAAGCGCGAAAAGGACGCAATCCTCAAACCGGAGATCCGATCAAAATTAAAGCATCCAATGTGGTAAAATTTAAACCCGGCAAGAAACTAAAGGATGCCATATAACCATAAACTTTTTCAGACGGCTTACTTTTCTATTCACAAGTAAGCCGTCTTTTATTATACGCACTAATATGTTATTTCAAAACTGCTGAACTCACCTCTATAATCCTCCCATCTCACATCCACATCCGTTACCCTTGCAATGGGCGGACCCTTTTTACACCATTCAAGAATCGACATAACGTTTTCTTCAAGGCCTTCAAACAGGGCCTCGACCGTCCCGTCTCGTTTATTGCGCACCCATCCGAAAACGCCGAATCCATCTGCCGCGCGTTTCGTCTCCCACCTGAAAAACACACCTTGAACTCTTCCGGAAATGATCGCATGGGCTCTTGTTTTTTTCTCCATCTTCATGCCCCCCAAGGATTTATGATTTTTGATTTTTGACTGTTAATCGTTTCGTTCCTTGAAAGTGGTCGATTTCATTGGTTTTCAATTTTAGCGGCGTTTAACATGCAGGAGCTTCGGGTATGATTAAATTTTTGGCTGGAAGCTGTTTGAGCGGATTAGGGATCGTTTTGAAAGAACCCTACGCGATTTGACTTTACGGATGGGATCTCCTGTTAAAACAAAAGGTCTTTATAAACAGCTCAGGCAGGTTTTTTCATTACGAACTCTTATTCACGAGTTCTTTCTGCCAAAAATTTAATCATACCCGAAGCGGTAATGTTTTCAAAAGGCAAAGGTCTTATCGAAATTCATATATAGGTTCATATAAATCAACGTTCAAGAATCGGTTTTTCATTTATTTGGATAACGGATACCTTTGAACAACATCGTCAGGTATCCGCCATCAATTCTTTCATCTTGTTTTCATCAATGATCTCAACGCCAAGCTCTTCTGCTCGCTTAAGCTTGGACCCGGGCGACGCGCCGACGACCAAATAGTCGGTGTTCCGGCTCACGGAACTGCTCACCTTTCCCCCGGCCTTTTCAATGTGATTTTTTGCTTCATTTCTAGTCATCGTTTCAAGAACGCCGGTGAGAACAAAAGTCTTTCCCGAAAGGGTGTTCTGTTTCCGATCAGAGGTCTCAAGAATCCGGATCCCGCCGGCAATTATCTCATTGACAATCTTTCGGTTTTCATTCTGCCGGAAAAAGCCGGCGATACTTTCTGCAACCACGGGACCGATCCCTTCGATCGCTTCGAGCTCTTCAGGGGTTGCCGCCAGTATTTTTTCCAGACTTTTGCAGGTCCCTGCGAGGATTCCCGCTACATGCTCTCCCACATGCCGGATGCCCAGTGCGTAAATAAAACGCTTCAGGGTTATCTGCTTGCTTTGTTCAATGGCATCAACAATATTGGCCGCGGATTTTGACCCCATCCGTTCGAGATCTTTCAACACATCTTCGTTCAACCGAAATATGTCCGCATAAGAATGCAAAAGTTTCTTCTCCACCAGCTGCTCGATCAATTTATCGCCCAAGCCCTCGATATCAAAAGCTCCCTTTGAGGCGAAGTGTTTTATCCGTTCCTTTACCTGGGCAGGGCAAGACGAGTTGATGCATCTCACCGCCGCTTCATTTTCGGGTCGTACAACCGACGAATTGCAAACCGGACAGATGAGAGGCATGTCAAAGGTTTTTTCTTCTCCCGTGCGCTTTGACGCAATTACTTTAACCACTTCGGGAATCACATCACCGGCTCGCTGGACAAGAACCGTGTCTCCGATTTTGATGTCTTTTCTCTTTATTTCATCTTCATTATGAAGGGTTGCCCGGCTGACCGTCACACCGCCGATTTTCACCGGCATCAGATGGGCTACAGGCGTCAGTGTGCCGGTTCTTCCGACCTGGACATCGATATTGATAATTCGGGTCGTCTCTTGAATCGCTTTGAACTTATAGGCGATGGCCCATCGGGGACTCCGGGATGTCGCCCCCAATAGGCGCTGGTAAGCAAGACTATCGACTTTGACGACCATACCATCGATATCGTAGGGCAGAAGATGCCGCTCTTCACTGAGGTCTCTGTAGCAATCGATCACTTCCTTGATGTTGATTTTCGGACGGATCAGCGGATTGATCTTGAATCCAAGTTCCTGCAAAGTACACAATGTATCCCAGTGCGATTCCGACATCAGTCCGACGGTGCGGCCCACACCATAAACAAATATTTCTAAAGGACGTTTGGCGGTAATCTTTGAATCAAGCTGTCTTAAGGATCCGGCGGCCGCATTTCTCGGGTTGGCAAACAGCGGCAGGTCTTCATCCAGGCGCTCGGCGTTTAAACGTTTGAACGCCTCTTTACCGATAAAAACTTCTCCTCTGACCTCAAGAAGCGAAGGCATCTCTTTTTCTTTTCCATTTTGAAGCATCAACGGAACAGCGCGTATAGTCCTGACGTTTGATGTGATCAGTTCACCGCTGAAGCCGTCGCCGCGAGTGGACGCGGTAACCAAGCGGCTGTTTTCATAGACCAGCTCCACGGCCGGCTCTGCGGTATAAATAATTTCGTCGTCGATATTCAGATTTCTTTTGATGCGCCGATCAAACTCAATGATGTCCGAGTCATTGAATCCATTTTCAAGGCTGAGCATCGGGAGTGAATGTTCGACGGTTTCGAATTTTTCAAGGGGGGGCGCACCGACTCGCAGGCTCGGAGAATCCGGACTCGAAAGCTCTGGGTAGTCCGTTTCCAGCGTTATCAACTCCTGCATCATTCGGTCATATTCGGAATCGGATATTTCCGGGTCATCCAAAACATAATATCGATAATTATGCCGGTGGAGCGCTTGTCTTAATTCTTCAATGCGTCTTGGTATTGATGAATCCATTTTGACGATTGCTTCATCACAGCGGTCTGGCCAGTTTTGAAAGCTCCTCCTTTGCTTCATCGATGATATCGTAAAACCACATCACATCTTCAATGGTCAAACGACCGGCCTTTCGCTGAGTTTCCCCGCCGTCTTTTCGCTTGAATATCCTCGGACCGATCTGAAGCTTGGGTTCACCGTCGCCGTATTGATTGATGGAAACCACCAATCCGGTCTCGTCGCATTGCCATTTTTTTAAGATTTTGTCTTTTCCCGGGTCAAAAGCCATATTTCCCTCCATATATGATACTACCATCTTTAAATATGATTCCAAATTCTGTCAAATCCATTTTCCAGGCTGGGCCGAAGGGCTTGTATAAAATATTCTCCGTCATTGCGCTCGCACCCGTTCTTATCAAACCCAAAGATCCTAAACAATACCAAATTAGAGGACATATTGGTAATAATCTCATCAGACGATCTGACTTTTATTAAGTAAAGGATATTTTTCAATGTTAACAAAAAAATAGCTTGAAAGCTCTTTTTCATTGTGGTAGGCGTGCTATTTGGTTTTTGCACCCGCCTTCTTATTAAGATATCGAAAGGATTGTATTGAAATGACACCAAAAAGGGAACTTCAGATTGCCTTTGGCCTTATCATTGTTTTGTTCTTTGTGGGTGTTATAAGCTATGCCGCCTTTCCGGCTAAGACGCCGGATCAGCCCATTAGAATCATGTATAAAAGCGTAGCCGGGAAAGCGTTGTTCGATCACAAAACTCATTTTGCGGATTCAGGATATGGCCTCGCCTGTGCGGAATGCCACCATCATCCCCCGGATCCTGAAAATATAGATGATGCGCTTTTGAATTGCGGTTACTGTCATCAGGCTCCGGCGAAAGGAAAAACATATCCTGATTCCTGCCTGGACTGTCATGAACCCGAAGATCTCGAGGAATCTGTCGTTTTAAAAAAATCCGAAGCATTCCATCAGCAATGTATCGATTGCCACAAGGAAGTCGGATCAGGACCGGAAAAATGTAACTCATGTCATGTTTTATAAGCCGATTGTTCTCTCCGGCTTTTTTGGCCCATGACCCGAATAGGATAAATATAAAGGTTAACCTATGATAAAAAGATCTTTTATTGGTTTGACAAAGCCCCGGATGATATACCAACCCATTGAACTAACACCGCCGGAACCCCAAAAAATACCAACGCCCAAGCAGGCAACGCTGCATTTAAGCGAATCTTAC
>JARRRC010000416.1:0-2708 GCA_037381105.1 Desulfobacterales bacterium | reverse complement strand
GCCGACCGGTTTGCCTACCACCGCCATACAACTTCTGACGGACGAAAAGTTTATTCAATAGCAGATGCATATTCACAGGCAAATCTTGTAACTTATCCCTCGGTGATCGAAGGATTCGGAAATGCATTTTTGGAAACGATATACTACCGACGTCCCATCATAATGGAAGCCTATGAAATCTTCAAATGTGACATCCAGCCCAAGGGGTTTAAAGTCATATGGTTTGACGACTTCATAAGTCGGAAAACCGTTGAAGACGTCCAAAATATACTCTGTAATCACGAGTTGAAAATTGAATGGACAGAGACGAACTATCAACTCGGACGCCGCTACTATTCTTACCGGACGTTGGAGAAAAGACTGGTTACGTTATTGGACCACTGTATTGGCAGATGGTAAAGATCGATATTGTTTCATTTTTCCCTTCCGTGAATTTTCCAAATCCATCTATCCCCACATTATTTTTTGGTTAAACGAATTACAGATATCTATGGTGAATTGTAGCCAAACACCTTACTGTTTTCAGATAACTGCACCCTTGAAAACATTATGAATTATGAACGTTTCTGGATCTCTTTGCAGTGGAGCAATCGAGACAGAGAATCTTCTATAGTCTTAATTGTGAACGGCTTGTCAATAAGATCTTGAATGCCGGCATTCCGTGCTTCAGAAACAACCTTTTTACTTTTGTAGGCCGTGATGAGTATTTTTATGGCATCCGGACAAATCTCCTGAACCCTCTTAGAAAATGTCAACCCGTCTATGCCCGGTAATCTATAGTCTGTGAGAATGATATCCCAATTTTCCTGTTTGAGTAATCCTATACCCTCTTCAGCCGTCTCTACCGCCAGAATGTGGCAGCCTTCAGTACCAAAGTACACGGTCAGGGAGTCCCTGATCCACTCATCGTCGTCTACGAGTAATATTTTTTTGTCTCTGAGTTTGCTAAATAGGCTCATCTCAAGTCCTTTTGATGATTAATATTTGTTTTGTGAAAAAGTTTCTGTCGCTTATTGCAACTTTACGAGATGCATGATGTATGCCATCGAATCCTAATCAAGGCAAATCATATAAAGTCATATAGTTACGATTCTGGCATTCGACCGGAAGCTTTTCAAAGGGCGCTGATTTTGAAGAATTTCGAAAATTGTTTTAGAAAAATTTCGAAAAATTCGAATAAAAAATGTTCCAGGTCAATTAATATGGCCGGATGCCGGTAACGGTGTGGAATAAAAAATCTTGAAGGAAATATAATAGAATTGCCAAATGGTTTGATCTCATCTTTCTTAGGGGAACGGGATTTATTTGTTTTGTAGTTTTTTTCTTCGGTAACGAAAGGTGTGGTGGTTCATGTTAAGGAGCCTGGCAGCCTTACTTTCGTTGCCTTCGGCCATTCTAAAGGCTTCTTCAATATAATATTTTTCTAAAGATTCCTGGGTGGAGGCAAGATCGATGCCTTGAGCCGGAAGCGGTGGAAAAATAAATTCATCTGTTGATTTCTTGGGAGTTTCACTGCCGAATTTTTTTACCAAGCCGAGATCCTCGACCTCCAATATGGGGCCCTTTCCTAAGAGTACTCCTTTCTCTATAAGGTTTTTTAGTTCACGAACATGACCTGTCCAACTGTATGTCATAAGAGCATTCTCTGCATCTGTGGAGATGCCGGTGAATGCTTTGCCGAATTTATTGCTGAACTCCATAAGGAAGTGCTTTACAAGTGGTATGATATCACCGCGACGTTCATTCAACGAGGGTGCCTGTACTTTTACTACCCCGACTCGGAAATAAAGGTCCTTTCGAAATAGGCCTTTTTCAATCATACTGTCTAGATCTTTGTTGGTGGCGGAAACGATTCTCGTTTCAATTTTCAGCTTCTTTGTCCCGCCAACCCTGTAAAATTCACCTGTTTCTAGAAATCTGAGAAGTTTAGCCTGGGCTTCCGGACTTAAATCCCCGACCTCATCAAGAAACAGGGTCCCATTTGCCGCCTCTTCTATTAAACCTTTTTTGCCCAATGGTCCTGCTCCGCTGAAAGCACCTTTTTCATACCCAAAAAGTTCGCTTTCAACAAGATCTTTTGGGATAGCAGCGCAATTTACAGGAATAAAAGGACCTTTGAAATTGGGGCTTCTATAATGAATCGCACTGGCAATCAATTCTTTACCCGTACCGGTCTCTCCGAGAATAAGAATCGGGGTATCGGGACTTTTAGCCACCATCTTTATAAATGCCATAACATCTTGGATAGCATCGCTTTTACCGATAAAACAAGGAAGGTTCTCCCTAAGATATCTTTCCTGGAGCAACTGAACTTCTTTCCTCAGTCGGATCGATTCAAGCGCATTTCGAATCGTCATCTCCAAACTATCCATGTGAATCGGTTTTATCACGTAATCATAAGCACCAAGCTTCATGGCAGAAATAACGCTGGTGATATCTTCATAGGCAGTTATCATTATAACTAGCACATCAGGATAAAGACCCTTAATTTCACGAAGCGCATTCATCCCATCCATACCCGGCAATCCGATGTCGAGCAGAACCAGATCAGGGAGATTTGCCTCTATCGCGCCAATTGCGGCCTCAGCCGTAGAGAAGGACTCTATTTTATAGTGTTCCTCAAGGGCCATCGCTACCCCTTCCCTTATGCTCTCTTCATCATCGACGATATATATAGAATATTGAATCATGAGTCGCCTATTCCTTTA
>JARRRC010000415.1:0-2715 GCA_037381105.1 Desulfobacterales bacterium | reverse complement strand
TCCATATTGTTCATATCCAACAGTTTTAACAGGATCAAAATTATTATCCACCAGCACTTGGTTGATCATTCCCATAAGGCTCAGAAATGATTTCAGTCCATCGACGATTTCCCAGTTGACTTTATCCATTGCCAACCTCCTTTCTTTGACTCCAAAAAGACAAAACCCCTTTCTCCGTATCGAGAAATGGGGTTCCATGTCTGAATCATGTTTGTTCTCCCTTTGCTAAAGTATCAGGGAAAATTTGAACATAATAAACCACTTAACTCCTATAAAATTATTTGTCAAGGAATTTAATAGATTAGGAACTATTTCCAATGTTCTATAGAGGGCGTGATTTTTCACATCGTTTCCAACAAACTCCTATCGCAAACGTTTTATATAAACGTTTGCGATAAACAGGTAAATTAAATAGATAAAATAATATTATAACAGATATTTGTTTGTCATAAAATCATGTTATACTTTAAAGTTGAATTTGTTGATGCATTGAGAATAAAAAGGCAGATTAGGATATCCATTAACAGTATACATTTTTTCTTGACACACCATATTTAGTATGCCAAATATCCGCCTCTTTAACAGACTTGATAGTAAATTTTCATGAATAATAAGAGGTTGTGATGTTGATATTTAGACAAAGAATATTGAGCGCGCTATGGTTTTTTCTGGAACTATTGGGATTTGGAGTCATTTATTTTTTTATTTTAACCCTAACAAATGGTTCACTCGAATGGATAAGGACGTTTCTGGGCCTACTCAGTTAAAGTTGCAAAACGAAAATTTACAGAAATCCAATGAATTCAGTTATTAAACAGATTTTATCGGCTTTTGATTATATGCAAAAAGCGCCATTGAAATGAATATATCATCCATTCAATTTGAGTTTTTGATGAAAGTGCATATAATAAAATGAGCCCTCGGTGAGTTTTTCTTCGAAATCCTTAAATAGAGCGGATCAGGCTTCGCTTTCAGCTCCGACCCGACAGGATGGATAATCTTATCTTTAAATCGGATGCTGTTTGAGCGGCTTAGGGATCGTTAGAAAGAACCGGCGCATTTTGAAGTTATATCTTTAAAAGAATTTAAAATGATGAATTTAACCGATTGCTATATTAAAGATAGTATCCTGTTCTTTCTTTACGATTCCTTGCCGCGAGTTCATGCGGTTTAAAGAAAAGATTATCCATGGAGCGCTCGTTCGAAAAACCCCACGATCTTTCAATACAATAAAAGCATATAACAAGGCTTGAAAACCCAAGCAATCCATATAAAAGGCGCCAGACAACACAATCTCAAAAATCTCGCGCTTGAAATCCCTTTGAACCATCTCACGGTGATTACCGGTGTCAGCGGTTCCGGCAAGTCGTCCCTGGCCTTTGACACGCTTTATGCCGAAGGCCAGCGACGTTATGTGGAAACCTTCTCGCCGTATGCCCGGCAATTCATGGATCGCATGGATCGTCCCCAGGTCGATAAAATCGAGGGCATTCCGCCGGCTATCGCCATCGACCGTAAGGACCCGGTGCGAACGTCCCGCTCGACCGTTGGCACCATGACCGAAATTACCGACCACGTAAAACTTCTTTACGCCCGCCTGGGGCAACTCCACTGCCGATCCTGCGGCAAGCCGGTGCTGCCGGAAACTCCGACTCATGTCTGGAATCTGTTGAAAAACCGATCCGGCGGCTCTCAACTGGTCATTACCTTTCCATACCCGGCTGACGGCACCCCCCCTGAACAAGTCTGCAAATCATTGATCCAAATGGGCTTTGATCGGCTTTACATCGAAAATCGTATCGTTCAACTGCAGGACTGGCAACCCTTGGACCTCCCGGCGGAAATAGCCGTGGTGGCCGATCGGTTGTTGCTGCGGCCTCAGGATAAAGAGCGCATCATGGACTCACTTGAGATGGCCTTCCGTTTTGGCGGGGGGCGCCTGGATGTCTGGATTGCACCGCATGAACATCATGCCTTCAGCAACCACCTGCAGTGTGCCGGCTGCAACATCCGCTACCACGCGCCGCTGCCGAATCTTTTTTCGTTTAACAGCCCCATCGGCGCCTGCGACACCTGTCGCGGTTTTGGCCGCACTATCGGTATCGACATGGATCTTGTCATACCGGATCGGACACGCTCACTTGAAGACGGCGCCGTCAAACCCTTTGGCAGTCCGGAAGACGGGCGCATGGAGTTTGAAGATCTGATGGATTTTTGCCGGCATGCAAAGATCCCGGCGGACATTCCCTTTCAAAAACTGACGGCCGCGCAACAAAAGGCCATCTATGAAGGAACTTCCCGCTACTATGGTATCCAGGGGTTTTTCCAATGGCTGGAGACCAAAACCTATAAAATGCCGGTGCGGGTATTTTTGTCCCGTTATCGCAGCTATGATATCTGTCCGGATTGCAACGGCACCCGCTTTAAAGAGGAGAGCCTGTTGTACCGGCTGGGCGGACAGACCATCGCCCGTGTCTATGCCATGAATGTCCTGCGGGCCATCGAGTTTTTCAATTCCCTGACCGCATCTCCGCTGGACGAAGCCGCTCTGCTTGTCTTGGATGAAGTTCGCAATCGTCTGAACTATCTGAGGGACGTCGGCCTCGGGTATTTAACCCTCGACCGCCAGTCGCGCACGCTTTCGGGCGGCGAGGTCCAGCGGGTTGCCCTGGCGTCCGCACTGGGATCTTCCCTGGTCAACACGCTCTATGTTCT
>JARRRC010000414.1:0-2722 GCA_037381105.1 Desulfobacterales bacterium | reverse complement strand
CTTCTTTGGTATATTTCGACGGCTCCGAGGTGGTATTCAGGTTTATGTGCGGCACAGCAATCTTTTAAAAGAATGGCTTTAAAATCTAATGACACCGCATCCAACACCGTCGTTAACACACAAATATGGGTCGCTATTCCAGCCACCGCAACGGTATCGCAGCCCAAGGTTCTTAAGGTTTGATCCAGGTCTGTTTTAAAGAATGCACTGAACCTGCGTTTGGGTAAAACAATGTCGCCAGCTTCTTTTTCCAATTCATCAATCACCGTTGCGCCGTCGGTTCCCCTGATGGAATGCGGCTTCATTTTTCCTTGAAAAATAAAATCATTTTGCAAAAAAGAATCACAAGAAAATATCACGGGAAGCCCCTTGTCTCTGAACATGGAAGAAAGTCGGTTAAGGGTTGGGACGAACTGTAAGGCTTCTTTTGTAATAAAGGCATCCGGATGTTTGTTAAACGTATCTTTGAGCATATCTACGATGATCAGAGCCGGTTTCATAGTATTCTATCCTTTACATCATAAAGTATCGGGAAGAAAAATCAATGTCCCTTTCGGAAGTTTTGTAAAGTCATTTATTTTATCACCGGCCAGCAATTTTTGGGGCGGCACGTAATATATTGTTTTTCGATCTTTGTATTTACGGCCGGCGATTCGATAGGCGGATCGATCTTTGTCAAGCTTGTAGGGCCCCCGATAACCGACAAGGAGCTTTGTTTTGGCAGGCAGATCATCCCAGTCGGATATCATTGAACCGATTTTAATTTGGCCTGAAGGCAGAAAATAGATTGTGGTTTTCAGATTATACGATTGACCGGCAAAGGACCATGCCGTGAGCCTGTCCGATATGATTTTTACGGGATCATCTCTTTTTATCAAAGCAATACTGTTCTCCTGATTCAGCAGAACAACCGTTTTTGCGGGTATCTGGTTCCAGCCTATTTTATCTGAAATTTGATCACCGGTGTAAATACGACCGTCTGGAAATTTGTAAACCGTTGTCTGGCTGTCGTAATCTTCTCCGGCGATTGACCAGGCGGTGTTGATCTGCGTAATCATGTTGGCGTCATCTGCCTTTGTATAATATTCCCGCCGGCCATAATATATTTTGGATAGCTGAAGATCGGCCAAAAGCCGGCCGGCCCGCACATCCGGATCATACGACCAGGTTGGTCCCAGTCCGGCTTTTTCCCGGATAAAATTTCTTGCACAGCGCTTGCGTCCACGCTGATTTTTTCTAAACCAACGGTTTGGTTTACCGTAGGCGACCTGGCTGTGGGTCAAAACTGCCCGGTCATTCAGGCCGTATATTCTTTGTAAAATATCGATCAATATGCCAACGGAGCGATACTGGCTTTCGGTGATGGGGGTGTAATGATATCCGACCAATTCAATTCCAATGGATATTTGGCTGATGTCCGTCTCCCCGTTCCACATGCTGAGACCCGCATGATCGGCCACATATTTCTTATCCAGAATGCGATAAGTGCGTCCGTTTCTGGCAATCACATAATTGGCATGCCCGCCATTGGTTCTCCGACCGTTCCGCATGCGTTTTCCCTTGGAAACAACTCTTAACGTCATTTTAAGTCCAAGTTCCGAGGTATGGACAATAATATATTTCGTCTTTTTACGCCTGACTTTTTCATAACGCGGATTCAGCCGTGAACGGTAATCAATAATGGAATGCTGAAAACTTTTGCGCTCTTTCAGCGTGTATGCTCTAGAAACATGTGAAGAATTAAAAATAAGCGCGAAAAATAAAGTACAGAGCCATATCAACCGTATATTGTAACAATTTGAGAAATCGCATATAAATTTCATTATATTCAATTGGCTTGCATTAATAAATATTTATGAAAAATATCATGATCCAATTTTTTAAATGTGTTTCACTGCAAAATTCGGGTACATTCATGTTCAAATCATAAAAAAGTATCCTAGCCGAAGATGACTCAGGATGTCAACCGCAGCTTTTTCAGAATAAGAACAAATTGCGTTTTTGACTGATTCTGCAGGCATGTTATGTGTCCAAAGCAATTGGAGCAATTCGCAATTGACATTTGGCATTTCAATTCGTACATTAATAAGTAAAAATAGTGTCGGATAAAAACCATCACATTTACGGAATTTCGTAAACACGCCTCCAGTTTCTTGTCTGCCGTTGAGGAGGGAAATGCTGCCGTTGACTCGCGCCATGTAAAGTCTATCGCTAAAATTTTATCGCAATTCAACCCAATGACGTGCCTCCGTGTAAACGCCAGGTTTGCGGTACTCCGTCAAGAGAATTCATCTGTCTTCAACGATTTTAAAGAACCACGAACGTGAAGACATTCGTGATGCCGTAATCGTCGATCTGATTCCGGGGATTATCCCTACCGCGATGAAATCCTTGGAAGTATCACTGCTTCGTGCCATGGGATGCGCATCACGCCTCTTGTACCCTGTTCTTAAAGGCCGGGTTATTTGTTTCCTCCGACAAACAACAGGTCTTCGCAGACAAAAACACCGGCTCGAAAATTAATCGATGCACCTGGCAAAATGATACCGAGGGACGACCTGCCCGAAACTCGGTGGTTCCGTTACCGATAGAACAGGTGTCTTGCTCCTGTTAAAGAAAGATGGATTGACTCATGAGACCGAGACGGTGGATTATTCTCGATACATTGCTGCTGGGCGTGGTAGGAGCACTTAGCGCCCAAGTATTTATGTTCATGCTCAAA
>JARRRC010000413.1:0-2730 GCA_037381105.1 Desulfobacterales bacterium | reverse complement strand
TGTACAGTTTAATCCGAAGACAAACGAAACCTCGATTTCTCTTGGCTTTGGTTTAAGTACTCCCTTTGGTGGAGCGAGTGTTCCGCTGCCTTCTATTAATCCATAGGTGAGAAATGTCTCTGTTAGATTGTCCATATTGTAACAAAGATGCTGCATCTTATTGGAGTTTTGGGAATAGTATGTATATATACAGCAAGAAAAAATGTGCTTCGTGCGGGAAGGCGATCAAGTTAAAAGTATCTTCAATTATCATCATGATGGGTATTTCTTTCATTGGTATTTTATTTGCTTTTCTTTTGACGGGTATGCTCATGAAGAGGCATCTTTTTTATGAGCAATATTATTCGCTTTTTATTATTATAATTATTCTTGCTTGGCAATTTGCTTTGCCTGTCCTATCGGGGAGAATTTTGAAAATCAATTTATTCGATATTGACGATGCTGGCAAAAAGCCTGTTCAAGGCGAAAGTAGGTAGTGGACCAGGAGACATTCTCAATTTACGTGGAAATGGGGACGCCCTTTATGGGAAATGGGGACGCCCTTTATATTTCTATATTCTGGGGGGAAGTGTGAAAACCCTTATCTTTTTAACCTCCCTTTAAACTACACAGGATCCAGAGCCAATATAGCTGACTGAAAATTTCACTCTCAACTCCAGCGAAAAGTAAAAGAAGTATATTGAATTCCAAATCAACGAAGGAGCTATGAAATGAAAAAGCGTATTTTAGTTGCTCTTTTGCATGCAGTATTCTCAATACCCTCTGCGAATGCCATACATTCAGCACCTTTTCTAACAGCTGACAGACGATTTTTCATTCGGCTATGGGGATATAAAATCATTAGGGGTAACACCCAATGCCTTCAAATACTCAAGTTGTATGGGCTTTAGCGGTTTCGTCAATTGTCTGAGTCCGCCGATTGTAACGAGCATGACTTGTGCGAACTTGGTTGTCATCATAAAGGCCGTCGGCTTTTTTGTTCGTCGACGGACCCAACCAGGCAGGGTGCAGTCGTTGGCCTGAATATATTCGCGCATAGTCCGCTCAATCAATCGCCAGATCAAAAGGGAGACTAATAGAACCAGGCCCAGCACCTCGATGCGTTCGGCCCTTTTCAAGAAGATGCTGTTAACGATCACCGGGTCTTTGAGAAAGCCGAAGTTCTTCTCGATACCGATTTGGCTTTTGTACAAAGAGAGCAGTTCACGCGCCGGCCAATCGGCCTGTTGATCCAGCAGATTCGTCAGCAGGACAAAGCAACCGGCCTGATCGCGAAGAGGGGCAACTTTCTCATCGTCTTGACGGATCAAAGTGATCAAGTGGTACTCGTAGCGCAAAACCTCTCTGGGCTTGTCCTTTGGCGGTCTGCCGCGGGGGTATTTGGGCACCTTTTCGATTTGGATTTGAAGCTGGTGATAGCGGCAACCAGAATTGCGGATCAATTTTTCACCGGCAGCCTGGGCGTCCTCATGGCAATAGTAGGCCGTGGCCGTAGCCTTTTTACACGCATCTTCAAGCTGTTTGCGGTCCTTTTTCAACAACCGGTCGATCCGTTTGTGGCGCCGCTTGTCGTGGGCACTGGAATGCACCACAATCGCCCGGTAGGTCTTGCCGTACAGCTCGACGGTGCTGTCATAGGCCCGGTAATGGGCTGCAGCACGTTTGACACTGCTCGACCCTTCGGCCAAGGGGCCGATATCGACCCACTGGCCCTTGGTCACGGCGTCCTGGATGACCCGGCCACATTCGTTGTAGGTGGCTGGCAGCCGGGTTAAAAACCAGGTCTGATTCGCATCGCCTTGGCTCAGATTATCCTCGGTGACAAAGGCTGAATCGGCAACGTAGACGTAGGCTCCCGGTGACAGGCCATGGTCGGCCATATGCTTTGATATCGTTGTGAGCAGCTCGTTGTTCAACGTCTTATCCGATGCGTTGCCGTCTTTGGTGGTTCCCAAAATGGGAATGTTGCGGTCGACACACAGCATGGAAATCAAGAACTGTTTGAGATCCGGCCGCTTGTCCTTGCTGTGACCATAGGTGATCTCAAACGGAGGATCGACCAGATCGTAGTCGCCAAACACGCTCACGGAGGTCGTGTCAAAGTGCAGCCGCCGGGGATCCACATGAAAGACCTTCAAGGCATTCTGAGACAGCTGGGAGAAAATCTTCTGGGTACCGGTTTCGAAAATCTTATCCATCGAACGACCCAAATTATAGTCGCAAAACCTTTCAGGTTCGATGTCTGCACCGAGAAGTATTTCGGTGTCTTTTTCTTCAAAGAACTCGCTCAAACGGTAAAGAGGCGATCTGCCTGACAGTGTATCGAGCACCATAGCCAATACAGCGAGGCCGGGGCTGAGCTTCATTTGAGAGTCGACCATCTTATCGACGGTATCAACCAAGCCAATCTTGTTGGCATAAGCCTTCACAATGGGCATATGCCTTAGATCGGTGAAGATCATCTGATCGGTGTTTAGTGGTTGCATCTGCCCTCACTTATTTTGAGATTTGTAGTGTGTGGGCAGTGTAGCAGTAACTAGTTGAAATGTCTAGATATTTATTATTTGTTGTAAAATCAATATATTGTGATGGATATGTGCCTGATTCAACTGAATAAAAAATTATTTGCCATTGTTCGTTTTGGGTGCTGAATGTAGGATAACCAGCCGTAACTGTCATCACTCGCTGCGCGCGACATTAGAGCTATGTCTCTTTAAGAGTTGATCAGGG
>JARRRC010000412.1:1570-6021 GCA_037381105.1 Desulfobacterales bacterium | reverse complement strand
ACTAACGGAGACGGCGACGATCCGCCCGTCATAATTGTTTTTAATATCGATCATATAATTATTTTTTCCATATTTTGGGTTAGCTTCCTTTACCGAAAGCACAATGCGGATAGGTGCATTTCGGACAATCTTGACAAAGTCCGCCGTGACCGAGAAACGCCAGCTCTTTTTTGCCGATTTTTTCTCCGGCCAGAATACGAGGAAGCACCAGATCGAGAACAGTCGTACGATGATGAAGACCGCAGGCCGGCACGCCGATCAGCGGCACTTTCCCGATATAAGCCACCAGAAACATGGCGCCGGGAAGCGCTGCGGCTCCGTAATGCATCTCATCAGCACCTGCCAGACGAATTCCTTTGCGGGTAACGTCATCAGGATCCACGCTCATACCGCCGCTTAAAAGGACTATGTTGCAACCCCGATTAATATGGGCGCAGATCGCCTCGCGGATGATTTCGGTATCGTCCGGGGCAAAGCTGATGTGATCCACTTCACAGCCCAGATCGGTGAGCTTCCGGGTTAGAATGGGTGCGAAACGGTCTTGGATAAGACCGCGATATACCTCGTTTCCCGTGATGATCAGGCCGGCTTTTCCGTGTCGAAGCGGGGACACGGAAACCACCCCTCCGTTTTGTTGGGCAATGGATGCGGCCCGTTCGATGGGTGATCGTTTCATGACCAGAGGAATGGCCCGTGTGGCAGCAACCAGTTCGCCGGTTTTGACCAACGTGTGGTTATGCAAGGTCGCGCACATCACCTCTTCAATCATGTTAAAGGCTGCCAATGCCGCAACATCCACAACAAGTAATCCGTCTATATCCGCTTTTAAGCCGATTTTTCCTTCATGGGGTTCGTTTTTCCAGACCACCCCTTTACCGGCCAAAGCTTTAGCCATAATGGCGGCCGCTTCATTTTCGTGAATCTCATCCGCTTCTAAATCAATAAGATACAGATGGTTCTTCCCGAGTTTCTGCAACCGACACAGATCCTCGTTGCACACTGTGTGCCCTTTATGGAATGCAGGGCCTTTAAATTCTCCGGGGCGGATTTCGGTGATGTCATGGGCCAGTTTCGTTCCCACCGCGTCTTTTAATTTGATGGTTCTTATCACGTTTTATCTCCTTATTTTTTGCCACAAAGGCTCGAATACACCGAGGATGGGTTGTCGAATGATTGATCCTCAACACCGGCAATCATTTGTTTTTGAGCGGGTGTCCAGTTCATGTCCGGCCAGGTGATTTCCTCTGCTTGAGAGAAATAAGCTCCCTGAGCGCAAGGCTTGCAAAGCAGATCACCGTTTTGAATCACCTCCCGGTTATCCCGGACCACCTGGCCGCATCGGCTGCAGGAAACCTTTTTGCGAGTGGGGCCCGGCAGGTCGTATTCGCTCATGTCCACCCGAACCTTTTGAACGCGAAACAGAACGCTGTCCGGCATCCGTTTGTAAGCTTCAAGCTGTCGAGGGTATTTCTCCGGTATTTCGGGTGCATAAACAGATGCCAAATCTCTGGCTTCTTCCGTGGAAATCACCCGAACCGCCGAGTCGGTGCCCAAATTTACAAAAGTGGCGGCCATGATGCCATAGTCCACAAACTTCAACGATCGGCGTCCCAGCTTGACGCCGGTGACGTAGGCCACCGCATCCCCGGTACAGCGATCCATCTCGACAAAAACAATGAGTTTCTTGATCTGGTCGATGCGAGTGGGTTCATCCAGGGCGGCTGAATTTTTCAGTAATGTGTCAAAATCTTGCATATGGATTCCTGTTTGTAAGTTATGTTAATGTTAACATAACATATCACAGAAAAAATGAAATTAACATATCGAATCCGGAAAAAATACAGACTTTATCCAACCTCAGTTTTACGAATGCAATAAGATCATAAAGACAATGATTTCAGGGTGGTGAACCTTTATTCAACATCCCATGTCTTCTTCTTCATTAAAAATAGATTCCGGCTGATGCCGTTCATTCTTTTTTTGCCGGATGGTCTTTTTTTCATTCTCCCGGTGAGGTCTTTGTTTCTTAAGTTTATTCAAGGCCTTCATACCTCCGACCACGTAATAAACAACATAGCCTCGAGCGGATAGTATCTTGGCGGCTACGGGACTTTGCTGCCCGAAAGGGCATATGAGAACCAGGGTTCTATCTTTGGAAATCTTCAAGGTGTTTTCTTTAATCTGATTTAGAGAAGTATGAACGGCTTTTTTGGATCCGTCGAACCAGCGTTCAAATTCTGCGCCGCTACCGATATACAGCACATAAAGGTTGGGGTCCATTTCCATCAGTCGCAACAGATGGCGGGCATCAATTCCGATTGCCAAACCCTTACCGGCGGTATCATTCATAGACAGAACGTTTGGATATCGCCCGCTTGTTTTGAATTGAGTGGAATGGTTTTCCTCACTTTTCGCCGGAGCAACAATAAACAGACACCCTACAAAGGCTGAAACGGCAATTACGATAACAATTGTATTTCTCATAAATGTCTGTATTTATATTAGATACTTGAGGGGACGACGAGTTTTATTTGAAAAAAAGCATGTCCCATGGAACGATTTAACAAACAAAAACATGCCGCCCCCTGACTTCTATTATAACGGTTTCAGACCGACCCGGCTGTTGGAATAGGATGAACTGCCGCCGATGGGGTCCGTCAGACAGACGTCTTTGATTACCGGATCCACTGCCAGCAAAGGATTGGTACAAAGTCCGCCGGCACGGCGCTTGTCGCCTTTTATCTTTTTCCCGTCCACAACGACTTCATTGGATCCGTAAGCCCAGTGGCCGTAGTGCCAGGATACTGCCAGGGTTCCGGGTCTCATTCCTTCAACGATATTCACTCGACCGATCATGTCAATCACTCTGTTTTTTCCGTCTTTAAGTTCCAGTCGCCCCTCGGGATTGTCTGCAGAGACCAGTCGAACGTTTTGATCCTGCTTAATTCCCAGTTTGCGCGCATCTGATGAATGTATCAGGATTTTATTGGCCGGTTGCAGGTTAATGTTCCCCCAGTAATTGGAAATGGTCCGGGACTGACCCCCGAACGGCTCTTTGTAGGTGATGATCCTTAGGGGATAAACTTCGGACCGAACCAGGGGTTTCCCCGCGGCATCAAATTCGCCGCCGATTATCGGCACACCACTGAAATATTTTCCGCTGATACTGTTCTTCTGTTTGGCCACTTCTTCCGCGAACAGGTGGAACATGCAGCCGATTTGAGACTTTACCATATCGCCTTTGTAGTTACTCCCGTATGCGGCATAGCGGCCGCCCCGGTTAAGGACATAAATCGTCTTTCGCCACTGTGTTTCCGACCCAAGGGCTTTTTTCCATCGGGTTTCATCAAAAACAGACGGCGGCAGGTGCCTTCTGGCCTTACGGAAGATCTCCATCTCGGCATCGTCAGCGTCCGGCACTGCTTCGCCCTCCTTATCTCCATAGGCAATATTGGCGGCTTCCTTAAGGTACCAGTCTTCGGCCCTTGCAAAATCCATATTCGGGCCGAAAGCGTTCTTGCCAAAACCGGACAGATTTAATTTTTTGGTGATGGCTATCATAAATGTTTCCATGCAAATCGGCATTTTTTCGCCGTCAACCGTTACTTCTTCGGTCATCGGTTTTCCCGCCGGCTGACGGATTTTGCTGACTTTGGTGACATTGTCCGGCGTGGGATGGGGCATTCCCCACCGCTCCAAATACGTCAGGTCGGGCAAAATGTAATCCGCGTACATGGACGTTTCTCCAATGACAATGTCCGATGCAATATACAAAGGCACCTGCTTTTGATTTTTGAGCATATCGATGATCTGCTGATTTCCGCCGGGAATGGCGAATGCCGGGGTTCCCATGTGGGTTAACAATATTTTCCCCGGATAGGGATAGCCGGTGGCAAAGGAAGGGATGACTTCCTGATAGACATTTCCTGTGAATGGATACCATGGACGTTGGGCCGGATATCCTTTTTCCCTAAATAGAGTAGAATCTTCGTAGCGGGCTTTTTCCCGCGTGATTTTGGGTCCGAAAGCATTCAGAGCGCCCGGATGCATCTTTCCCAGGTTGTATACATTTCCCGGCTTGCCGCCGGTTTCATGCCAGTGGCCGCCGCCCTTGATGAGTCCGCCTTTGTAATCTGCGTTTCCGATCAACACGTTCAGAGTGATTACCAGACAACCCGAATAATAGCCGTCGGTGAGCTGTACCGGACCGCGGTACATATCCACAGCCGCCCGTTTGCCGTGGGAGGTCAGTTCCCGGGCAACCTCAACGATGGTTTTCAGATCCACGCCGCATTCATCGGCATAGGTTTGCAAAGGTTTTGCATAGGCTTCTTCAGCCAGGAGCTGGAAAGCACTTTTAATCGGGATTCCTTTTACTTGGGTTTTTACGAACAGATCACCTTTAACGGGATGGTTTTCATCTTCAGGATCCACTGCAACAAATCGTCCGT
>JARRRC010000412.1:0-1558 GCA_037381105.1 Desulfobacterales bacterium | reverse complement strand
TACCACATATTGGTTCTCGGAGCCGACACCGACTTCAGATGCCCGCAGCAGTTCCAGAGGATGGCCGTCCACGATTTTAACCAGATGGGTGGCGTTGCTCCAGGTAGGCTCTTCGTCAGCCTTGGCGGCAGCTTTGTTGGCATTTTCCAGATAGCGATGGTCATAGCGGTTATTTTCAAGAATCCAGCGAATCATGGCCATGGCCAGGGTGCCGTTTTTTTCAGGGAGAACCGGCAGCCACCAGTCTGCTTTTCCCGCATCATGGGACAGGCGCGGGTCGACCACTGCGGTTTTCATACCGCGATTCACCTGACCGGTCGTCACTTTTTCCGCCATGCATGTCAGCCCGAAATTCGCTGTAAATGCACCGGTTCCCCAGAACAATACAAATTCGCAGTTTACCAGATCCGGTTTCATATGATGGGATTTGTGACCGGTCATTTCCGCATAGGCGATATGGTGGGACTGTTCGCAAATGGTGGTGTGCTCATAGGCATTTTTTGAACCTAGGGTCTTGCCCGTAAAGCGTGCCATCAATTCCTTGCGCCCATGCTCGATGCGGCCGGCCATGAACACGAATCCATTGTTTTTGGGTCCGAGATCCGGATGATCCGGATCGATCAGTTTGTCCAGATGATCCCGATATTTTGTTTTGAATTCGGCCACTGTCATTTTTCCCTTACCGCAATTTTGGGCGTCCTTTGCCATGGATTCGGAAAGTTTCGGGTCCCGAAGGACGATGACTTCCTCAAATCCGGGATAGTGACTGTCGTCACCGATATCCGAAAACAGCTTTCCGCCTTTGGTGACCTCATTGATGAATTGATCGAAGGGGATGGCTTTCCATTTATCGGATCCCCGGTCGCCGGCGCGCTTAAGCACCTTGCGCACGCGATAGGGATCATAGTAAGTCTGGATGGCAGTCTGGCCCTTGGCGCAAAGCTTACAGTCCATGGTAGCCGCATCTTTAAGGCTGGTATCATACGGAATGTGGGGGAGTAAGTTTTGCGGACTATAGGGACTTCCGCTCAGCTTGGCCAGCGTTCCGTCCCAGATCTTGGCTTTGATCGGGCAGGATACATGACATTGCAGGCAAGTGCTGTAAATCAGATTTTGCGGTTCAGACAGTATATACGGCGCTGCCTGTTCCATGCTTGCCGAAGCTTCTTTACTGAACAACCCGCCGATGGCTTTTGCAGCCTGCAATCCCAGAACGGCTGAGCCGCCGACAAAAGCCGTAGATTTTATAAAATTACGCCGGGAAAGATTTGCTTCCTCGATTTGATGCCTTTGGGTCATTTGTGTATTCATCTCCTTGTTCATGGTTATTGTCCTCCCTCGTCAACGGATTTGAGTGAACCAACGGGTATAATGCGGCTGCCCAGCCAAAACAAGGCGATGCAGACAGCCACTGAAAAAGCAAAAACCGCCCATTCGGTGGAAGATGGAAAATATTTAAACGTCAGCCACTTGTCCGTATAAGCCTCCTGCAAACCCTTCATTGCGGGTGTGATCTGGCCCGGAATTACATGATTCAAGCGGTCCGCCATATAGGTTA
>JARRRC010000411.1:0-4894 GCA_037381105.1 Desulfobacterales bacterium | reverse complement strand
ATAAACACCGGAGAAGAAAGAGAGCATCATGGACAGGTTTTATGTGAAGACTGTTATATGGATGCCCTGTCACCGGCCAAAACATGTGACCCATGGGCGGTACACAGCGCCCAGTCCTTTTCAAAATCAAAAGGCGGCGCCGTGGAACTCAATGAAACCCAGAATCGTATATTGCATATATTAAAGGAGTCCGGCGGCGCAGAACCATCGGACATCATCCACAAGCTTGGAATAAGTTCTGCGGATCTCGAAAGGGAGGTTGCATCGCTGAGGCATATGGAGAAATTAAGGGGCGAACTCAGAAACGGCAAGAAATTTCTAATTCTCTGGTGACCTGTTGTTCTTATGCATTCAGTGGATTCGTAAACGTTCACGGGGACGCACATCTTGATAACACCTCGCCCATTACACCCAGCGGCCGGGAATCACTGTTTTGCAGAATTTACACCGGTTCTCATCCAGGTTATACGTCGGAATGAAATAACCGGTTCTTTCGATCAGCAATTTTTTGCAGTTATGGCAATAGGTGTTGTTTCCTTCGGGATAGGAGACGTTTCCCACATAGACATAATGGATCCCTTCCGACATGGCCAGCTTGCGAAATCGAACCATGGTTGAAAGGGGTGTCGAAGGTAAACGGTCCAATTTATATTTTGGGAAAAACCTTAAAAAATGAAGGGGATAATCCGGCCCCAGATTTTCAAGAATCCATCCGCACATCTGTTTGACCATCTCGTCGTCATCTACATAACCGGGAACCACCAAATTGGTTATTTCAAAATGAACGTGTTGTTCATGGAGGGTTTTAAAGGTATCCAGCACCGGCTGAAGCTTGCCGCCGTTCAATCTTCGGTAGATGGCGTCGCTGTATGCTTTGAGGTTGACATTGGCGGCATCCAGCACCTTGCAAAGTGCCAGCAGCGGTTTTGGGTTGATATAGCCGTTTGAAATCCACAAATTGAACACCCCGTTATCTCTGGCCAAACGGGCAGTATCGATCATATATTCAAAAAATGTGACCGCTTCTGAATAAGTGTACGCTATGGACAGACATCCGCTTTGCTGTGCCGCCTTAACGACATCTGCCGGGAACAGCTCGTAATGGCGCACTTCGTGAGGTTTGGCCTGAGAAATTTCCCAGTTCTGGCTGCAGGGATTACCGTAGGTTAAACTGTAAAGAGTGCCGTCCATATTGACCTTGGAACGACAAACACTGCGGTCGCCCGGAGATAACATACATCTGTGCGGACAGATGCCGCACATTACCAGCTTGTTATCCAATTTTGTGTACAAAAAACCCTCATGGGACCATTTCCACAACGTCGCGGGCGCATCTCCTTTAAACACATGGCCGCAGATATCGGCCGGCCCGGCGCCCATGCCGGTTTTTTCGGAAAAAGGCCATAAGGCATAGGCTGACGCAGCGCTGCAAAAAAACCCTGCGCTGCAATACAGAAATTGACGACGGCTAATTGCTTTCATAGCTCACGAGGGTAACCATTAAACTGAGTGTCTTCAGCCCGATCAGGCCGGCGGCCGTCCAGATGATTCCAACATAGGGAATCAAGACGACATTGGTCACCAAAGTGCCGAATGCCGCACCAATGAGATCCGCGGAAAAAGTCCGGGTCACCGCAGGAGCATCTCCGCCCCGCAAATAAAGTGCCACCGGGAACTGAAAACCGCAGATCAGCGAAACCGAAAATCCGAAAAACAGATAAAAGATCATTGGCAAGTGATGGCCGATCTGCTTCAGCGCCACCATCAGCAGGATCAAAAGAACCATCAGAAGAGCGTCCGCAATTATAAGGGTCTGCTTGCTTCTCTTTCTGAGTCGATCCCCGAACCAGGCGCCGGGTAAAAGGCCGGCCAGAAAAACAGTAATGATCAGGCCGATTTGAAAATAAATATATCCGAAAAAGATCTGAAAGGCAAATATTACCAGAATTTCACTGCCCATTACCATCCAGCCGGTAGAAAAAAGAACAAATTCTTCCGAGCGGATGCGAAAAAGATAGACCATGCAAAACAGGGCCAAAACCACGATGAAACCTGTGGGTGAAGTGGAGAACTTTGCAAACCATTGTAAAAACATCAAACGCATAAGCTGGGGAAGATCATCCCGGTTTTTGGGCGTTTTTGGATCGATGAAAATTTTTTGCCCCGGCAACAGGAGCACGTGATCGAAATAATCGCTGACCGTATTGTACAATGAAGAAAGCTTTTGCCGTTGAGGTTCGGCCAGGTAATTGTCGAACCCCTCCACGGTAAAACTCAATACCCCGTGCGGGGCCAGATGACGCCTGGCCAACGCAAAAAATCGATCGGTATAGAATCTGTTGATTTGAAACGTATCCGGCTCGCTTAAGTTAACGATAACGGCATCATAGATTTTTTTCGATTTCTCAAGATAAGCGCGTCCATCTTGATGAATGACCGTGAGACCGGGAATTTTTTTGATCAACCCGAACCTGAACTCAACTTCAGCCACCTTTGGGTCCAGCTCCACATAATCAACGGATGCCGGCTGGTATTTTTCGAGTTCGACCATCATACCGCCTTCAGCGGAGATCAAAAAAATATTCCGCGCCCTGTCCACCTGCGCCAACGGATAATGGATGGTTTCTTCGGCCATGTTCAGATTCTGGCTGCTGAACAATGGGACACCTCCTGTGAACAGGGTAAACTGTTCCTGATCCTTAAGCACTTGGATCCGGCCATAACGGGATTCGCTGTAATATACCAGTTTGCCTTTGGGCGGAATCAGTGATGACGGCTCTAAAACCATACCGGCAACAATTACTGCAAACGCCGCTCCCGCTCCAAAATAGACAAGGAGACGACGTTTGGAAAAATGATGAAACAAAAGGCAGACAGAAAAAATGAGCGGCAGGTTGGCCAGTAATATCGCCGTCATCGGAGAAACCCAAAAAACAAGGACAAAGGAAAACAGCGCACCGCCGGAAACATCTCCCAAATTATCCGCGATATAAATCCGCGAACCGGGATAATCGGGATCTGAAATTCTGATGACGAAAAAACTGTACGGGAGGACAAAACCGATCATCAGACAATAAGGGGCAATGGTCAAAAAAGAATAGATTAAAATCGGATAGAATCCGATGGAACTGCCATGGATGAAAAAAACATCGCGAAGATACCGGATCGCCAGAATCTGAACCGCTGGCAGTCCGGCTAAACCAAGCGAAAGCCACCCCAGACGGGTTGCGGTAGCCAGCCACAAGTTGCGGGTGATCCGGCGGGATAGAATCGTTCCGATTCCGCCCAAAATAAGCCAGTTGAAGAGAATCAGGGCAATGACAAACTCATTCCCTTGGAATTGGGCTAAAAATTCACGAATGATCAACAACTGGGTCACTACGGATGAAATGCCCGTAGCGATGACCACCCGTGTTATGACACGCTCATCGCTCCTCTTCAAAATATTGAACCTGATAGGTCAAAATATCGGGATGTTCCTTTTTCCATGTGTCGGCAGGCAGACCGGCCTTCATACAAAGGTGGGAAAGAAATTTTTCAGGCTGCGGCAACTGCTCCCATACCTGGGGTAAAAAAGTGGCGCCGGCCGATCCTTTTCGAAGAATAACCCCATCAACATTGACACGCAATTTGGAAACCAACTCGTTGCTGTCCCGATATTCCAGGGGTCGGGGCTCGGTAAGGATGCTGACTTCGATATCCACCCGGTCCAGTTCATCGGCTTTTAAAGGAGGAAAACGGGGATCATGGAAGGCGGCGTTGACGGCATTTCTTTCGACCCCGGTGACAATCGAATCCGTAGCATCCAGGTTGCCGATACACCCCCTCAACTGATGGTTTATAGTCAATGTTACAAAAGTGCCCCTTTTTTCCTGAAAAGCCGGGTCTGATAAGGCATTCGGGTCAACTTTGATCGACCGTTTGCCAAGCCGTTTGGCAATGGTCTGCCGAGCCAGTTTTATCAGTGTCTGTCCCCGGTGATGATTCAAAGATTGAAGAGAATCCACACGGTTTTCCATAGACGGACCTCCATAAAAGGCGATGGATGCATAGCCGACAACTCTTGAACGATCCCCGGTGGTGTCTCCGCTGTTGGAATAATGGAGAAGCACCGGCTGCCATTGGTGACGGCGGGCCATGTCCATAACAACCAGGATCGGCACCTTGCCGCATGCGGCATTCTCACGCTTTATCAATTTGTCGGCATTCAGGGTTAATATGCTTTCAATGGTTTTCCGATCTTTCTCGAGCGCTTCCTGATAAGGCAGAAAATGGGATAAATCCGAACTGGCCACCAGAAGGGTATTTTGATTTAGCAAAGGATCCAGAGCTGCCGCCGTCTTTTCTGCCAGACCCTGTCCCCGGCCGAATACCACGGGAATGAGTTCAAATTTTTTAAAAAAATATTGAAGATAAGGAAGAACCACTTCCACGGAATGCTCGATTTGGTCGGAAACCGGGATCGCGTGAAACAGGCTCTGATTGCGACGCAGTCGGTCGAGGCTTTCATCCAGCCGGATTCGGCCCAAAGGGGTTTCCCAGGCTGTTGCATCACTGACGGCACAACCTTTAAAACCGATACGATGGTCAGGTCCCATGACAATGATCCTGTTGAATCGATTCCCATTGACCGCCAATGAAATATGCGCTGCCGTCCAACCGGAATAAACATATCCTGCGTGGGGAATGATGAGCGCCCTGAGTAAAGTATGCGGCGGCGGATTGATATGATTCGGTTTTACCCGGCTGACAAGTCCTTTAATGAAAGCGGAAAGTTCTTCGGGGGAATCCGGATAAAAACTGCCGGCATAGGCAGGTTTTCGGATATTCTCGGCATGTGCCGTCGGACACGCCGCAATAAAATATGCCGGAAAAAAAGAAAGCAGCGTCATTA
>JARRRC010000410.1:0-4944 GCA_037381105.1 Desulfobacterales bacterium | reverse complement strand
GGAAACGACTTTTGCTTCCGTGGCGCCCCATGAAAATTCAACGTTGACGTTGATGTTTTTTTGGGAAAAGTAATTTTTTGTAAATTGAACCAGTTCTGTGGATATTTTTTTACCTTCAAGATCTTGGATGGTTTTAATCGGAGAGTCGTGGGTTACCGCCAATACCCAGCGCGCAGGTCGCGTACTGACTTTGGAATAGATCAGGTCCGTAACGACATGCACATCGGAATTGTTTTCGGCAATCCAGTCTTTACCCGTCAGACCGGCATCGAGTGTGCCGTTTTCAACATGCCTGGCCATTTCTTGTGCCCGGCACAGCGCGCACTCAATGGTATCGTCGTTGATTTCAGGAAAATAACTTCTCCCATTGATGTTGATCTTCCATCCTGATCGCTTGAACAAGTCTATGGTCGCATTTTGGAGGCTTCCCTTGGGAATCCCCAGTTTCAACGGCATCGTCATTTGTGGTATACCTCCTCGGGGTTAAATACCGGTTTTCCCGTAATATGAACGGATTCTCCTTCAATCCGTTTAAAAAAGCAGCTTTTATGTCCGGTGTGACAGGCTGCACCGCCGATCTGTTCGACTTTGAGCAGCACCGTATCATCGTCGCAATCGATGCGTATTTCTTTTACGATTTGCAGATTGCCGGATGTATTTCCTTTTATCCAGAGCGTCTGTCTGGTTCGACTGTAATACGTTGCTCTGCCGGTTTTCAGTGTGGCTTCCCAGGCGTCTTTGTTCATAAATGCCAGCATCAATACCTCACCGGTCTTATCGTCCTGTACGATGGCGGGTATTAATCCCCCCATCTTATTAAAATTGAGTTGAATCATAGCATTTTCTCTTCTTTCAGCAAGAATTGATTATACCTGAAGCGGTAATGTTTTAATAAGGCGAAACTGTTACCCAAATTCAAATAAGCTTCTTAAAACTTGAAAAATTATCCATTTTGTATAATAATGTCAATTCCTTTTTTGAAATAACAGCATATCTTGCTTATAGGGTTGATATTTGATATCCTTATGGTTTAGATACGGGTTGCAAATATTTTATCATTATTAGAGTGACCAGTCATGCCGAAAAGTAAAAGTGCTTCTCAGATACTCAAAAAACGAGCCAGAAAAAACCAAAAGGGATTTTGGGCAAGGATTTTCAAAAAGTTGCTGCTGGCATCGGTTTTGATCGTTGTCGTCGGATCACTGGGAGTTGCCGGTGTTTATTTTTATTTGAGCCGGAATCTTCCCAAAATATCTTCCCTGAAGGATTATCGCCCGCCGATCATCACAACGGTGTATTCAGATGATCATCGAAAAATCGGTGAGTTTTTTAAAGAACGAAGGATTGTAATCCCTTTATCCGAAATGCCCGATATGCTTAAAAAAGCTTTTGTCGCTGCAGAGGATTTTTTTTAACCCCTGAAAAAAGCTATATCCGCAAAATAAAGGAAGCGATCCTAGCCTATCGCATTGATAAGAAATTTTCCAAAGATGAAATTCTCTTTTTGTATTTGAATCAGATTTATTTGGGGCACGGCGCATATGGCGTGGAGGCTGCTTCAGAGAATTATTTCGGGAAATCAGCAAAGGATTTAAACCTGGCGGAATGTGCAATCTTGGCAGGCCTGCCGCAGGCTCCGAGCCGATACTCTCCCTTTAAATATCCGGAAAGAGCCAAGCAGCGCCAGATATATGTTTTAAATCGGATGGTTGAGGAAGGTTTTATCACCAATATTCAAGCGACGGAAGCTATCAACAAGGTGCTCGATATTAAGCCCAGAAAAAACCTTTACATTGAAGAAGTTCCCGTTTACACGGAACATATCAGGCGATACATATCATCAAAATACGGCGACGATGTGCTGTATAAAGAAGGCCTCAGTATTTACACTGCAGTTAACATCGAGATGCAGAAAATGGCGCGTGAGGAAGTTAACAAAGGATTATATGCGCTGGACAAACGCCAAGGATATCGAGGGCCTATCAAACATCTTCAGCCGGAAGAGATCGAATCCTTTTCAAAGGAGATTCAGCTTAAATTGGAGCAAGATCCTATCCAAGAAGGTAAAATCGTTGAGGGTGTCGTGATAGAAGTCAATGACAAGAATAATACGGTTACTGTCCGGATGGGGAACATACTGGGCGTTATCAGAATTGAGGACATGCGATGGGCAAGAAAACCAAATCCCGAAATCGCTTATTATCAGGCAAGGGTGAACCATGTCAAAGAGGTCCTGGGAGTCGGTGATGTCATACTGGTTCGCGTGAAAGGCAAAATTTTCGATACCGATCGGTGGTGGCTGTCTCTTGAGCAAGTCCCAACAGCCCAATCGGCCCTGCTGTGCATTGAGTCGGAAACCGGTAATGTGAAAGTCATGGTCGGCGGCAGAGATTTCAGAGAAAGCCAGTTTAACAGGGCGATTCAGTCGAGACGGCAGCCGGGTTCCGCATTTAAACCCATCATCTATTCGGCAGCCCTTGACAAGGGGTACACGCCCGCGACAATGATTATTGATTCACCCATCGTCTATGAAGATACCGAACATGATTTTACCTGGAAGCCGAAGAACTACAAAGAAAGGTTTTACGGCCCGACACTTTTCCGGGATGCGCTTGCCAAATCACGCAATGTCGTGACCATCAAAATTTTAAACGATATCGGTATAGATTATGCCATAGATTATGCCCGGAAACTTGGAATAGAATCACATCTGAACCGAGATCTTTCACTGGCTTTAGGATCTTCCGGTATATCCTTGCTTGAGCTGGTAAAAGCGTATTCGGTCTTTGACAACCTTGGTTACCTGGTCGAGCCGGTCTTTGTTACAAAAATTTTGGATAGGGAAGGAAATGTCATCGAGGAGGCGAATCCTGTGAGAAGAAAGGTTATTGAACAGAATACCGCTTATATCATGACCAGTCTTCTTGAAGGTGTCGTCAAACGCGGCACCGGTCGCAGGGTAACTGCGATGAATCGTCCGGTGGCGGGCAAGACCGGTACGACAAACAATCTGCACGATGCCTGGTTTATGGGATATACGCCCCGATATGTCACCGGTGTCTGGGTGGGCTTTGATGATGAGAGCTCTCTTGGAAAAGGAGAGACCGGCTCCAGGGCGGCAAGCCCCATATGGTTGGGTTTTATGAAAAGACTTCTTCAAGACAAGCCGGTCAGGGTTTTTCAGGTGCCCGAAGGTGTCGTATTTTCAAAAATCGATGCCGAAACCGGACTCTTGCCGATCCCCGAATCTAAAAAAACGGTTTTTGAATGCTTCAAGGAAGGTACGGTCCCCACCGAGTATACCAAGAAGCCGGATTCCATGGCGGAACCGGAAGAATTTTACAAGTCAAATATGTAATTAATGCTTGGACAAAAGTCATGATCAGGCAAAATCCGGGTAGTGAGATTTTTTCATGCCAATGATTGGAAGCGTTAGGCTGGTTAAGATGGTTAGGATCGTTAGGATGGTTGAGGTGGGGCGGTTAACGCTCCCGACGGATCAAACTAACCACATGGTAATATAACGTTCTCAACCATCTCAACCATCTCAACGATCACAACGATCTAAACGTCCCATATTTTTTTCTGAGTACATCCGATACTTGTCGGGTTAAAGCCATTACTTTATTGGCAAGATCGATGGACAAAGAACCGGTCCCGCAAGCAGGGGTGAAAAAGGTTTGAGCCAGCACTGCGGACCTGTCGAAGCCAAGCGCCTCAATGGCGGCCGATTGTGTTTCCCACCTAGCAACTAGTGATTCGGCAGTCTCCTTTTCAATATCATCGCTGTTCAATGTCGGCACAATTCCCCACGCCAGAATTTTATTGGATTCGATAAATCGTTTCACATGATCGGGATAGAGCATTAACTTATCAAAAAATGAATATGCATCGAAGCTGATGATATCCGCGTCAGACTCTAAAATCAGAGACCAGTCGGCGTTGGCGCAAACATGGATTCCGGCAAGACCGCCCTCGTTATGCACAGGTGCAATAACGTTTTCGAAAAAAAAAATAATGATTTTAGATCCAAACTCTGAAAGCATTTTGACTTGCCACCTGGCTTTTTGGGCCAAAAGCTTTATCGCAACATCCCTTAACTGGTCGTCATAGAATACTGCTTTGCCATTCTGGTCGGTTAAACCCAGACCAAAGGTTATGGGGCCGGTGATTTGTCCTTTAACCGCCATCGGACGGAGGCGAAGAGATCTCAGATGTTCCGTAAATGCAAAAAATCCTCTGGCCGCATTCCCATCCATGGCAAATCTCGAAGCGTTCAGGTCCGCCTTTCCTTCGCTGACGGTTATATATTCTTCGTAAAAACCAAGGATATCCTCATCAAAAGAAGGATTAGATGTGTCGATAAAAGACTTCTCGGTTTTCATTGTCAGACCCGGAAATCCCGGCTGAAACTGGGCGATCATTCCTTCTTCTCTGAAGGCCGGAAGTTGAACCCACAGCGGAATTTCGGGCGTATATTTAAAGACCAGTTGTATGCCTTCGGCATGATTACGCAGTGGAAGGCTCCCGATCAGAAGCGGAAGGCCGTTGGCCGAAAAGTTTAATGTCATGGATCAGCCTCCTTTGTTTTATTTATTGTCCTTCTAACACGCCTTTTTTCCTATTGCAAGGACGGCAAAACGAATTTCCGCTGTTCCATTCATTGTTTGAGCCATGATTTCGAGACCTTTGAAAAACGCTCCCTTTTGCCCAATTCCGGCGTTAGGCTCAAATTTTACTCCTCGAAATACTTACTGTATGTTTGTGGTTAAAATTTTCGCCTGCCTCGGACTTTACGAAAATTGAACATTTTTCAATGGTCTCGATTTCATTCGGTCCGGGCGAACGCGTGCCAAACCCCTTCAAACAGTCATTCGGTCTTATAGAGAGACACGCCGTTGCAACACTATACCGAACACAAATACATTTGGCCTATCGAAGTGT
>JARRRC010000409.1:0-2762 GCA_037381105.1 Desulfobacterales bacterium | reverse complement strand
CAGAACTTAAAACCGGGCAATACGAACTGCCATTGGTCCTGCATTCCATGAATGAAAAGGACAATCAAGGAAAAAAGGTTATTCTAAAAGCAATTGTAAAAAGAAAAATATGGATTCCGGTTGCTGTTTTGTTCTTTTCTATGCTTCTTTCTTATTTGGTTACAACAGGCTATCAAAACAATCAAAAATTTCATGAGTTAGAGGACCACATAGAAAAGCTCGAAAATACCTGGTGGTTGAAAGCTGAATGCTCTAATATGTTTCCTATTGTTCAGGCGCACACGATTATAGCTTACGCGAAGCGAGCAATGGACCAATTTTGTTTTTCAAGACTATGGGCAAACCAGGCAATGGGCAAAATTTCTCAAGATATAAACCGATTAGAAACAAAGTATATGCCGTATCTCGAACGGCTTAGTCGCTTGTGGATAAATTGGCATTATAGCAATGACTACGTAATGGTCAGGCATCGTGCTTGCCATCGGATAAGAAAAATCTCTTCCGAAATGAATAAATTTGATTTTTTGACACAAGATTTGAGTGAGATTGTTATTCAGGATATTAAAAGTCTTGAGGATTGGAGCATCCAGAAAAATAAAGAGTCTGATTATATAAATGATTTAAACAATGCCATAAGGAGTTTAAATGAATGCATTTTTCTAGAGAACTATAAAAATTGCGATTTAAATTTGATTAGAGATTCAAAAAGAAAACTAAATGATTTATTAGATCCATCCAAATTCTCTTCATACGTGGATGAACTCAAAAAAATTAATTTAGATCTAGAGCAAAGAAAACAAAACGAAGCAGATAAAGTTAAAAAAATATTAGTCGAGCTAAATGATATTGATTTTGGTGCGGATGATAAACTATTGGAACTTCAATCTAATATAGCAAACAGTGAAGATTCTAAAAGCTTTTTAAATGCGTTATTTCCGGCTATATCCCAGTTGCGTAAAAAGAAAGACCGAAAAACAAAAATAACTGTAATTATGGAAACTAATCTGAACAACTTGTCATCTATCCTAACAGGTTTTAACAAGAACGCTACTATTAAAAAGTTTGAAGAAATTGTTGAAGCTTCAAAGGAGTTAGAAGAATTACTATTAAAAATCTTCAGTCAACCGCGAATATTCGGAAAATACTTAAAGTCAAATTTACCAGAAGATACATCATCGCTTACATATAAAAAAGCTATCGACATAGATAGAAGCTTTTACGCACCACTAAAGCTTCTTAATGATCTGAATGACGAACGCAAGAAAGAATTAATTGAAATTTGGTCAGATGAATCAAGAACTAGTGAAGAAAGAATCTTGTTGATCTTTGACAAAGAGAAGGAATGGGTGTGGATTGATTTAAAAAAGACTCAAATACATGTTGATCACAACAGTCTTAATCCTCCAGATAAAATAGAACCGTTTTCCTTCAAAGAATTTAAAGTTGTTCCTATTGAAAATAAAAATACGAGTATTATCAGCAACACATTCACGTTCCACCATCGTTTAGTATATGAATGGCTCTTTCAAATGAAGAACAAAAAGGATTCTATTACAATTGAGCGTGTTACTGAGGAGCCAATAGTTGCAGCGTTCTGTTCCTTAAGAGAGGCAGATGTTGAAGTTTCAGTCAAGGTGTGCAAATATAAGGGGTGTTCCGATAGTCATACGCATGATGAGGAGGAAAACAAAAAGAAAGTTGGATCGCTATTATTTACGACTGAGAAGTCGACAAGGTTGTTACGTATAAAGGGATCAGTCATTTATGATATATTCATTTTTTTCTTAGCATACGCTGTAGCTCTCTTTGGCGCATTAAAAGAAAATCATTTCCAATCAGCAATTACAGATCCAGCTTTATCTTTGGTAGTGTTGTTTATGTGGGGCGTGGGTATCGATCAAATTAAGAACCAATTGCAGAAATTCACTGAGAGAAGACAAAACTGATTAGTGCGCTAAAGCATTGCTATATCTGTCTTCACTGTTAGATACAGTTTGAATGCTCTCACTGAGAAGCTGGAATCTCTGCAGACTGGCTACCACAAGACCAACGTTGACTCGGAACCCTATTCAACAACCGATAATGACTTCAGGAGAGTTCTCCTACAAGAAAGAAGACGCCACGAGTGGCGTGAAAACGGTATGACGCAAAAAGACTGTGAAAAAAAGGAAATAGAGCCGCCCAACAATGCCTTGAAAACAACGGTTGACGACGCACCACAACGTGCGTTCCGGGACGCCCCACACATTTACAGTTTTTGTTCTATTAGCTCAAAACCGCTTTCGCCGGCTATCCTTTCACCGCGGATAACCGATTGACTCACACCCGATAGCGACAGATTCAATCTCCTGCACATCTCGGTCATGCTGATACCAAGTTCTCTGACGGCCCAGTAGCATAGCAAACTGCGGGCGGCAACACGCCGACGCGATTTACCGCTTTTCCATATCTCAGATGCATCAACCTCCATCACCGTGCTGACATGATCGGCGATCTTTTCAAGATTGTATCCTCTGGCTATCAACAGGTTTCTGCGCTCCAATTGTTCTTCGGCCATTGTCAACGCGTGATTTACAAAATTGCCGTCTCCGAGAATACGCTCATCGGACTTTTCAAACATATTTGCCTTGCGCATGGATTTTACAGCTTCCCATCCGCCCATGCTCCTGATAAGTCCGCCTCCGGTTAAGTCCTCGCGCCGCCCCATTGAGACGCCCTTTTCAACAAACGCATGGTATTGCCGTCTTGCCCGTGACATACGC
>JARRRC010000408.1:0-2777 GCA_037381105.1 Desulfobacterales bacterium | reverse complement strand
AATCCGAGTGCAATGGCGGTGCATTGCTTTGCGCATCTGGACCAGGATGTGGGCGAAGCACTTCCCTATCTGAATGCTGTCCTCGGCGGGTTTACCTATATCAAGGAACCATCAAGTGTAACATTTAAAGCCCAGGGGAAATTGATCACCGTCCATGCCAGAAAAATTGCCATAAACGCCTTAAAGGACGAAGCAGAAGCCAAAAAGATTGTGGAGTGGATCATAAGAGAGGTCAATTCGGCCTGGGAAAATCGAGATAACATCGAACCCAGCTATGAATCCGCTCCCCGTCCTGCGATAACAGAAATTCTAAAACTGCTGCCGAAAACCAACTGCAAAGAATGCGGTCAACCCACTTGTATGGTCTTTGCCACCCAGGTAGCGGATGGTGGAAAAGGTCCGGAGGATTGCCCGCCGATAGGAGAAGAAAACAGCAAAAAACTTTCGGAATACATGAAACGTTTTAAATTTGATTATTAACCGTACACCCCGGTTGACGCTTAAGAGAAATTTTTAAAATGAATTTGAAAAAAGTGCAGATAGAACTGGACATTTCCGATGTCCAACAGGTATTGGGCATCGCCCTGGATGAGAATAAAGAAAAGGCGCTGGAATATACAAAAGGAAATCTCATCAAAAAAATCGAGAAGGTCTTGCAGCGGCATTGAGTGCCGGTTTTCGAGGCCAGTAACGGCCCTTCACAAACAGAACGTTTTGGTCGATGAATGCGGCAGGTTGTTGAAATGGTTTAGGAGGATTTTGATGATTTTGACAATTTCAAACCAGGAATTTCAGGAGATGCGAATGGCGGTCATGGATGATGACAAGGATGAAGCTTTGCGCTTGATCAAGAGTTTTATCAAAAAGCTGGAACAGCAGAAGCAACACGGGATGAAATCTCATCTGGATAGATAAGAAAATGAATCATTCGTCATTAACTATCTGCCGGTCTTTATTGCAAGGAATTTATTCATACGAAAAAAGACATCGCCTGATAACCTTTAAGGTTGTCACCATCTCAATGGTTTTAATCTTAACAACTCTATCCAATGCATCGGATCAAAAGATAGAGAATTTGAAACAGCTGATAGAAATGTATGACCCGACAGGTTGCCGGGAATGCCATGAAGAAATCTATGACCAATGGCAAAATTCCCATCATGCAAGATCCATCACAGGGATATTCATGGAGCGTTATCTTAAGAATGGTTATCTATCGGTGAAGAATCCCAGGGAGGCCACCAAAAAGAATTTTCCCTGTTTTAAATGCCATCTTCCGCAACTGGAAAAAGCAACCGATGCAGTGGCGGCAGAAATTGCCGGGGTTATTTTAAACGATGACAAAGCCACTATGAAAAAACTCAACATTTCCTGCATGGTCTGCCACCAGGACAAAGCCGTTGTCCATGGTTTGCCGGAAAGCAATGTCATGTATGGTCCTAAGGCTAAAAAAGAATATCCTGAAAAAGAGCACATGAGGGTCAAAAAGAGTCTCTTCATGACGCAAGCTGCCATGTGCGGCCAGTGCCACGGCTTAGGACCCATTTTTGAATTTGAATATCCCATTCAATGCGCAACGCTCTACGGAAGCTACCTGCATGCTTACGTCCCGTCCGGCGGCATCCAAACCTGTCAGGAGTGCCACATGAAAAAGGCCGATCACACCTGTCCACCCGACTTTAATGACAGAAAAGATGTGTCGGAGAGACTGAGGCAGGCCCTGCCCCTTGAAGTGGATACATTGAGTTACCGGTTTCAGCCCTTTGAAAAAATATTCGTTTCAACCATTGTCGTGAAGACAAAAATCACCAGCAAGGCCGGTCACAGAATTCCGGACGGCTGACCCTCCAAGAATCGGGTGGTCCTGGAAGTGACCGCGACGGACAATAAAGCAAAAACGGTATTTGAAACTTCAAAGATATATATGCCCCAGTCCACCAATTCGCTGAATAACACCATGGTCTACGGTCCTGACAAAAAGCTCGGAATCATCAGGGATACGAGCATTCAACCGTTTGCATCCAAAGAGGAAATATTTGAAATCAAGGTTCCTGAAAGCGTCAAAAGTGTGAATGTCGTGGTCAATCTCAGTTATCAGCTTCGGCCCGGAGATATCTATCCAATCCAGCGGATCGTAAAAAAGGTGCCTATTGAATCTCCCCAATACGAATGATAAGATTTTACCGGGACGCCGGCTGATTTACTGATTAAATGTGAGGTTCAAAGTGAAAAGATTCCTTATAATCGGCGGCAGCGACGCCGGGATCAGTGCTGCTTTGCGAGCCAGGGAACTGGCACCGAACGTAGAAGTGACCATGGTGTTGGCCGACAGCTATCCAAATTTCAGCATTTGCGGACTTCCATTTTATTTAAGCGGCGAAGTGACGGACTGGCGCAATCTGGCGCATCGGACGTCGGCTGAAATCGAGCATCAAAGAATTTGTGTTTTGGCCGGACACACGGTTGAAAAATTTGATGACACTCGATCCGCCATTGGGAAATCTGGTTCGTTCGGAATTGGAACGCCAGCGCGTGAATGTATTTACAGGAATTGCCGTCACCGAAATTGAACTGAAACAACGACTGCTGTTTGTTAGAGGAAGAGACGGCTTTGAAATCAGCTCAGACATGATATTGGTCGCTACGGGAAGCCACCCCCAAACAACCCCCTGACGCAAGCAGCAGGAATAACGCACTGCGTGAAAGACGCGATCCATGTCAATCGAAAAATGGAGACCAGCCACCCGGATATTTATGCGGCAGGTGATTGTGCGGAA
>JARRRC010000407.1:0-6951 GCA_037381105.1 Desulfobacterales bacterium | reverse complement strand
TTATCATTGAAAGTGTACTTCCTTATTAAGTAACAATCCAAAGAGCACGATTTGAAATCCTGCTGATGATATAACGGGAAACACTTTCCATGAAAAAAGCCTTATTAATCCCACGCCTGCCCATAACCACCATTTCATAATTTTCTTTCAAAACAAAATAAAAATCAAATAACAAAGGTAAAAATAAACTGTCCGACAACCCACCACATAAGGTTCTCGGACAGTTAGAATCAATTCAATTGATTAAAATAGATATGTGCCGGTAATTTTATTTTAGCCAGGTACGTCTACAGGCGCAGCAGTTCCACCGATATAATCAATAACTTCGTCATAGGTGTTTGTTAAGTTGCCCTTAACACCTTCAATCTCGTCTCTTATCGGTTTCCACTCCAATGGGCATTCCGTCCTGAGTTGATGTATTCTATCTTCCAACTCTGTGATGACCATCTTTAAGTCTTGGATATTCGGAAGAACTTTTTCAAGATCTGCAGATCCCAATTGATCGGCTTTACGAATGGCATCAAATATTTTTGCTTTCCATACCGTTAGTTCCATATCTACATTTGAACAATAGTCTCTTAATTCCATAATTTCCTCCCTTAAATTAAGTACTTGCAACAGATGGCCTAACCCATTTCAAGTAATCAAGTGATGTATTCTTGGTAATCCGCCGCTACCGAATCTACAACTTGCATTTGGCGGCTGATTTGTTCATGCATTTGTTTAAAAAGTAGGCGATGGTTAGAATTGTAATAGTTGTTCCGATCATATTGCACCTCCAGTGAAGTTATCTCGTTGACACACTCCAAAAAACAGGCTTTGAATTCATGTCTTAAATACTTTTCAGGATCGTTTATAACGAGACCCAATTTACGTCTATCGACATTTCTTTCTATCTGTATTAGTATACTGAAGCCTTATTACCACATGTACACAGTCTTTTATTAAACGCTCCAATACTTTTAAGTCCTCACAGCTAATTTATGGCTGGAATTTGAAAATGCAACGATAGCTTAATGAGGTTTTAATAATAGGTAATAACTATTATTACAGAAAGGGTTTCAGGCTTATGGATATCTGGTTTATTGTCATGGAACTGGTATTGCTGCTAAGTGGCGCTTTCATGATGGGCGCCGTTTCCCAGCGCTTGGGACAGAGTCCCATAATAGGATATCTACTGGCGGGTACCATTATCGGCCCGCTGCTATTTAACAAGACGCTCATAAACCAGGCATCGGAACTGGGAGTTGCGCTGTTGTTGTTTTCCATCGGTTTGGAATTCAGTTTCAAACAACTAATGAAAATGGGACGGATGGCATTCGGCGGGGGAACGCTTCAGGTGGTTTTGACCATTCTAGTGGTTTCTCTTATAACGGTTACCATGTTCGACCTGCCTCGGGCAATCACGCTGGGTGCTATCGTAGCGATGAGTTCCACCACTATGGTGCTGCGGCTGTTGATGGACCGTGTGGAAATCGATTCGGTTAAAGGCAGGACTTGTCTGGCCATTCTTCTTCTCCAGGACATAGCCATCGTACCTCTTGTGCTAATGGTCAGTTTCTTATCACTGGGCTCGGCAGAGATGAATATCGGTCTGCACATCCTTAAGGTCAGCCTGTCGGTGATTGGACTGACCGTTGTTATTTACCTGCTTTTGTATCATTTGGCTCCGGCACTGCTGAGCGAGGCGAAACTCTTCACCAACCGGGAACTGACCGTACTGCTGAGCGTTGCTGTGGGTTTCGGTTCCGCCTGGGCCGCCCATAAACTCCACATCTCCCCAGCCTTGGGCGCTTTTGTTGCGGGCATGCTGCTGGGAGAATCCCCATTTGCCACCCAGATTCGATCCGATATCGGCTCGATGCGCATTATCATGGTCACCCTCTTTTTTGCCTCAGTGGGTATGCAGGCAAAGCCCATATGGTTCATTAAACACCTGCACTGGGTCGGACTCGTTTCGGTAATTGTTCTGATCCTTAAAACCGGTATCATTTATGTTGCAGCGCGTTTATTCGGCCTCGAAAACCGTCAGGCCCTTGCTTCGGGAATTACTCTGAGCCAAATCGGAGAGTTTTCATTTGTGTTGGCAGCCACTTCTCGACGTGGAGGTGTGCTGTCAGGCGATATCATCGATCTGATTGTGTCGGTGATCATTGTGTTGATGCTGGCCACCCCATATCTGATTGCCAATGCCGATGCAATTACCGAGCGGTTATCGAAACTGATTATTAGGAAGAAGTCATTGGCCAAAAGTCCTTCGCCACACAGAGATACGGAACAAACCAACCGGGTGCTGGTAGTGGGTTTGGGGCCGGCCGGACGCCAGGTTGTGAAAACTCTGGTCACACAGCGACTTGAACCGGTGATAATTGACGCGCGGGTCTGCCTGCGGTATGCATGGCGGTAGTGACGGTTCCCGATCCCCATGCGGCTGTCCGTATCGTGAAAATGATTCGGCAGCTTAGACCCCACATCCCCATCGCGGCACGGTGCCGCTATAATCGACACGTCGAGGATCTTCAGGGAGCCGGCGCTGACATCGTCGTTGACGAAGAAATCGCAATGGGAAACATGTTAAGCCAAAAGATCGTCGATTTCCTGATGAATGACTCGGCTGTCGTGACGGCCTGCCGCCTCGGCGGTCAATCCCCGGAATCAATTGCCGAAGGGAAATCGTAGATGAAGCCGTGAATACTCCGATGAGTTTGACCTGCCTGCATTTCTTGCTCATAATCAACCAATGGTGCGCCTTGATAATGAAACTCTTAAAAAGTCCTGTTTTTGATGATTTTAAAAAAATTAAATTTTACAATGACCTATACTTAAAGTAATATATAGAATATTGTCAGAAAACACCAGATACTTTTAAAATAGAGAGCACATCCATGAAAAGCCAACCGAAGGGGGTAAAATCACCCATCGAACCTTTATACTTTTCCGAAGAACTGGCCAGGGCTGTGATAGATTCCCTGTCGGCACATATTGCCATTTTGGATGAAAACGGTGTAATCCTCGATTACAACCGGGCATGGAAGGCTTTTTCGGTTAAAAACGGCATGCCGGAAGATTTTGATTTCAAAGGCATTAATTATATAGGCATCTGTGATAGCGTTACAGGAGAAGATGCACCAGATGCCCTTGACATTGCAGAAGGAATTCGCCAGGTTATCAGCGGTGAAATCACCGAGTTTCTTTTTGACTACCCCTGTCATACCCCTAGCAGCAAACATTGGTATTACATGCGGACCATTAGAATGTCTGACACAGTACCCGTCCGGGTAATCATCAGTCACGAAGATATAACGGCTTTGAAACTTGTGGAAGAAGCTTTAAGAGAAAGTCGTGAAGAACTCGAAGAACAGAAACAAAGCCTTGAAGAAGTCAATATTGCCCTGAAAGTACTGATCAAACAACGGGAAAACGACAAGCTGGAACTTGAAAAAAATGTCTTAACCAATGTCAAGGAACTGGTTTTGCCGTATGTTGAGAAACTCAAGGAAGTACCTTTGAAGCCTATAAATAAGACCCTCGTTGAAATTATCGAAAATCACCTGAAAGATATTATTTCTCCGTTGCTTCAGAAATTTTCGAATGCCCAAATCATTCTGACCCCCCAGGAAATAAAGATTGTCGCCTTAATCAAAGGCGGAAAGAGCAGCAAAGAAATTGCAGAAATATTGAACATATCCGAAACCACCGTCAATTTTCACCGAAAAAATCTTCGTAAAAAGTTTGGTTTGAAAAACAGGCAGATGAATTTAAGATCATACCTTATCTCAATGTCATAGCCCTGACAAAAGCTCGAAAAAAATTTTAAACCATGGAAATCTTGTCTTCAAATCATAAAACACGTCAAAACAAGACAATATAATGTATATTTGACAGACCGCCCGAGCTGAGTCCTGATTGAATATAGCTATTTTATAACCGTTTCCGTATCATAAAAATATTCTGTATTCTTAGCACCTATCCATACCCGCTACAACTTTGATCAGAAAACGATATCTTAAAACGATTGTGTCTTGATATTTACAGTCTCAATTTGATAGATGTCAATTTAGCAGATTTCGTCTAATGGCAAGTTATCACATGCGAGCCTAATCATTTCTAACAATAATCTCTGCTGTGCTATAATATCATAAATTCATAGAGATATGTCTAGACGGAGAATTTTATGATGTCAGAAAAACCAGCATATGAAAAATTGGAGCAAAGCGTTGATGCTTTAGAGAAAGAAATTGTCGAGCACAAGAAGATAATAAAGGCACTTCGGATATCAGAAAAAGAGCTGAGTATCAGAAATCGCATAACAAAGCTTTTTATCAAAGTTCCTGACGATAAAATATACTATGAAGTATTACAAGTTGTTCTGGAAGTCATGGAAAGTCCATATGGCACTTTCGCATACATAAACGAGAATGGCGACAGGGTTGTGCCTGTCTTGACCCGAGACATCTGGGTGGATTGTAAGGTTCAAGATACAAGTTTGGTAATTCCTCGAGAAAAATGGGCTGGTATCTGGAGTAAGTGCCTCATTAATAAAGAGACCGTCATTTCCAGCGGGCCCTTCCGAGTGCCTGAGGGTCATGTTTCCATAGTCCAAGCCATGGCCGTTCCAATCATTTATCAAGGAGAGGCCATCGGCAATTTCATGGTCGCAAATAAGACGACGGGTTATGAAAAGAAGGATAAGGAACTTTTAGAAAAAATTGCTGGCGAATTAGCCCCTATTTTGCAAGCCCGATTACAGAGAGATATACAAGATAATAAGCGCAAGCGGGCGGAAGAGGAATTACTCACGTTGAACGAACGCTTGGAGCTGGCTCAAAACGCGGCTAAAGCGGGGACATGGGACTGGGACGTGGAAAGTGGAAATATCGTCTGGTCGAACCAAATGTTTACCCTGTTTGGGCTTGATCCTTCGAAGACAACGGTATCCCTTGAGGTTTGGCGATCTGTTCTGCACCCTGATGATCTGAAAGTTGCCGAACAGCAGATTGACTTTGCCCTCAAGGAGCTGTCTTTCTTTAATAGCGACTACCGGATTATTCTCCCAAGCGGAGAGATTCGCTGGATAAACGCGGTAGGAAAAGGGATATGTGACGAACAAGGCCGGCCGATCCGAATGATCGGCATCTGTCTGGACATTACCGAGGGAAAGCACGCTGATGAGGTTCTACGTGAATCGAAACAAGAGTTGGAGATTAAAGTCAAAGAGCGAACCGCCGAGCTACAGCAAGCCATAAAGCGGCTGAAGGAAGAAAATCAGGAACGCATCCGAACCGAGCGATCGCTGAGGTTGGAGGAGGCCCGGCTGGATGCGCTTGTGCATCTCAGCCGGATCAGCGAAGCCTCCCTCGAAGAGATCAGCAGCTTCATCCTCGAACAGGCAATTGCGCTGACACAGAGTAAGATCGGGTTTGTGGGACTCCTGAACGAGGATGAAACGGTTTATACCCTTAATGCGGTTTCAAAAGAAGTAGTCAAGGAGTGCGCTGTATCTGGCGATCCGATGCAATGGCACATGATGGATGCCGGCATTTGGGCCGATGCGGTTCGCGAACGCAGAACGCTGTTTGTCAATGATTACAGCCAACCCCACCCCGGGAAAAAAGGTCTTCCGCCCGGTCACCCGTATGTGCAAAGATTTATGGTGGTGCCTATCCTGGAGGCAGGGAGAATCGTGGCGGTCGCCGGAGTCGGCAACAAAGCCTCGGATTACGATGTGTCCGACGAGCGGCAGGTGGTTTTGCTCTTGAATGGAATGTGGGGCTCTATGCAGAAAAAACTTTCGAGGGAGGAATTACAGAAAGCGCATAATTTACTCGAAGAAAAAGTGAAACAACGCACTGCTGAGCTTGCTGAGTCCCTTGAGGAGTTGCAAAAGAGCCGGAACGATCTCAGTTATGCACAGGAGGTGGGGCAAATCGGGAGTTGGCGCCTGGACATTCGGAGTAACACACTGACATGGTCAGATGAAAACTATCGGATCTTTGGCTTACCGATGGGGACACCGCTAAACTACGATACGTTCATAGGGATCGTTCACCCCAAGGACCGTGGGCTCGTGGAGACTCAATGGAGAGCGGGCCTGAGCGGTGAGCCCTATGAACTTGAGCACCGGATTGTAGTGGATGGAGAGGTGAAATGGGTACGAGAAAAGGCTTATCTGGAACTCGATGATGCGGGTGAGACGATTGAGGCCTTCGGAATCACCCAGGACATCACCGAGCGTAAGCGGGCAGAAGAGGCATTGCAAAAAGCTCACAACAGCCTTGAAGAAAAGGTTAAAGACCGAACCTTTCAACTGCTACAAGTCAACGAACAACTGAAGCTGGAAATCGAAGAGCGCAGGAAAACAGCGGAAAACCTCCGGAATGCCCTAACCGAGATAAAAGAATTAAAAGACCGCCTTGAAGCTGAAAAGAATTATCTCCAGGAAGAAATCAAATTAGAATACAACTTTGAAAACATTGTCGGTAACAGCGAAGCACTCAGATATGCGCTCTACAAAGTCGAAAAAATTGCGCCGACAGACACGGCGGTTCTCATTCTCGGCGAAACCGGAACCGGCAAAGAACTGATCGCCCGTGCCATTCATGATTCAGGCCCCCGCAGGCATCACGCCTTTGTGAAAGTCAACTGCGCCACACTGCCGTCTCATCTCGTGGAAAGCGAACTGTTCGGCCATGAAAAAGGCGCTTTCAGCGGGGCAATTGCCAAACGAATGGGCCGTTTTGAGGTGGCGGACGGCGCGACCCTTTTTTTAGACGAGATCGGTGAACTGCCCTTAGACCTTCAGACCAAGCTGCTCAGGGTGCTTGAGGACGGTGAGTTCGAACGGGTGGGCAGCTCTCAGACCGTCAAAGTCGATGTCCGGGTTATCGCCGCCACCAACCGCGATCTGGAAGCAGAAGTCCGCAGCGGCCGGTTCCGGCAGGATCTCTGGTT
>JARRRC010000406.1:0-2793 GCA_037381105.1 Desulfobacterales bacterium | reverse complement strand
TATCTTTCCTGAGCCTGCCGTTTTCAAAGTGCGGATCCGGCTGCATGATTTTCTATTTTCCCGATAAAAACAGGATCATCCCGTTTGAATTGCCATACTCATCCATCATTCTCCCTGTCTCAAAGACAGTTACCAGTAGCTCTGAAAGAATAGCGTTTCAATGCTGCGATCTAAGATATTTGTCAGGGACATGGGATGCAATGAAAAAAGAACAGGGCGTAAATTACATCTGGCGCACAAAAAAGAAGAGGGAAGGCGAGAAAACAGGCCTTAGTATTGCGCCCGGTGGAAGTTGCCCATTGGTATGTGGAAAATGCCTGGCGAAGCAAAGAAGCGTTCTTTCCGGCAGCACCGCGCTCTGCTTTGCCCGCAATTTTTAATACTCTGACCAACGCCCGCCATTAACGGTGACCCGCTGGTTTTCCTTTTTCTCCGACAATTAATTTTTCCCCCCTTACGGGACAGGCAAAACCCATTTTAGACGGTGTAATGATGAGCATAGGACAAAAAACAGACGAAGAACTAAACCGGATTTCAGAAATCTTTTCATAATTTCAACCTTATGTCTGCTGTCCGGCTTAATCCACAAGCCTCGAATATTTAGAAGAAATACACCATTGCATTTGCTCAGGAAATATTTTTGTATATACCCAGGTAGCTGTGATAAGAATTTAGCCAGCCACTATCTGTTTTAGCGAATTAATATTATTTTTCCAGTTTTATTATATGTGCTATTATTTGTTTTGGAATAGATCTCAATTCTGTACAGATAAACACCACTTGAAATCGACGGTTTCCATTTAGCAGTATATATCCCGGCTTCTTTTTCCGAGTTAGCCAAAATTGTTATCTCCTGTCCCAGAATATCATAAATTTTAATCAACACATGAGATTCATACGGAAGACCAAAATTAAAAGTGGCAGATTCACTAAAAGGATTGGGGTAAGGATAAAAGGTATAAATCGAACTATCAGTCCCTGAGATATTGATGGTCCATTTAACGGAATCCGACAAGAAATTATTTGGGTCGTTTCTTACTGAATTTGTTTGATGCAATACAATAGCTTTTGCTTCGTGCTTTCCATTTCCAAGTAATTGCGAACTGAATAAAATTGATGGGGCATTTGCATTTTCTTCTAAGTTGCCATCAATATACCATTGGAACCAATAGTCTAGAAATTGAGAACTGAAGGGTTCGACCTTAAGGCGAATATTCCGTTTGCCAAAAATTGAAATATCATAAACATCAGGATAAAATGATTTTATTGTTCCGGAAGATTTATGGATCGTTTTGATGATCTGTTCCTGGCACACCTCGCAAAAATCAATATTCAGACTTCTCATTTTGCAATTCAATTTGGGCCTGTACCAGCCGATTGAATGATAAACAGCACCTTCAAAGAGACCGATGACATGCGAATACATATCATCTTCCGGTGTGGGAACAGGTGTTGAATCATTAATCCACGATTTCCATTTAATAAACGACCTTCTGGTTTCAGAGGTGGTATTTGGTGCTTCTCTCGCCGGCAGATTTCCAATCTCATACTCATCTGCCAGATCAGCAAAAGAATGGCCAAATTCATGGATAGCTATTTCTGAACTCGAAGGATCCATCGAAAATGCTGCAAATTCTCCGCCTGAACCGCCATACCACGTATGATTGACAATAATAAAAACCGCATCCCAATCGGGCAAATTGTCCTGCAAAACGGAGTATATTCTAGAAACATTTCTTGCGTATAGAAGACGGTGAATACCGGCATAGTCAAAAGTACTGTTAAAGTAAGTATCTTTGATGAAGACCGGATAATCACGTGGGCAATCAGGGGCAGTTCCCGGATGGCTGGTTCCCGATTCATTTGAGGGCACCTCTATGGAAAAAGTATTAAAATGTTCTTTATATTCAGAAAACGGGGGGCAATTAAAAAAATTTTGCACGGTTTTATCAACGTCCTGCCGGAACTTTTCCATTTCAGCCTTTGTATATCCCTCACTCAAGTATACAATATTAATGAGTTTATTTCGCTCCCCATTTAGAATATGAGTGTTGACAGGAAAAACCTGACAGAAGACAACGCTGACATAAATAATTATCTCAAAAATAATTATGAGGATATTACTGACTTTAGTCATTTTCTTTTTTAATATTTAGAACAATGGAGTCTATTTTTTGCAGCTCGTTTGCAGATAGTCTATTTTCTATATTTTCACCGGATAGTTTAAAAAAATCCACGTGATTGATTTTGGGATGGTAGGGTATTCTGATGGAAACAAATGCGGTATCAAGAATAATCCTGACCGAGGAAATATTCCCATTCTCATCTGCAGATTCCAGATATCTTATAAAAGGATTAGGTATGGTACTGTTATATATTCGTTTTCCATCATCTGCAAAAATCTCAAAATAGATGTTATTTTTGCTGAAATTATTTTTCTGATGAAAAGATTTCAGCCTGCCGGCTGTTATTTTGGTATTTAAAAGTTCGATCTTGTTGGAAGTAATCCTCAGGTTGAGATGGACAATATTTTCATCTGCTGATGTTTGGCAGATTCCGTTGCTTTTCAAAAGGAAACAGACAAATAAAATGCAAATTATAATATTTCTTCGCACAATACTTCTCCGTAAATTTCATTTTGAAAAAGGGATAACGTTAATATTGGCTGTCGTGCTTGGCAAATCCCAGTTTGTACGAAGCAGATAAACAATTCGGCAGCCGTTTGAATGGCTTAAAGTAGTCCGGGGCATATTTTTATTTTTCATATTTGCCGTTGCATTTAAAAAATATCTG
>JARRRC010000405.1:0-2812 GCA_037381105.1 Desulfobacterales bacterium | reverse complement strand
CTATAAAAATAAAAACAGACAGCAAGATACGACCCGAGATTAAAATTTATGTTATCGGGAACATTAGTTGATGAGCGGAAGATAAAAAAATAAAGATGAAACATATTAAGGTGGTTGCTTTTGACTGTGACGGCGTAATGTTTGACACAACAAATGCAAACATGGCCTATTATAATGAAATATTAAACCATTTCGGCCGTCCGGCTCTGACCCCTGAACAGTTTTCATACTGTCACAGCCACACGGCTGATCAAGCAATCGCGCACCTTTTTAAAGATGCCCAAAGCTTTAAAAAAGCTCAGGCCTATCGAAAAAGCATGAGCTATATGCCTTTTTTAAAATACATGGTGCTGGAACCCTATTTAAAGCCACTTCTTGAAAAGCTCAGACCCGGATACAAGACGGCAATCGCAACAAATCGATCGGACACCATGGACCAGGTCCTGAGCGAACATGGTTTGGACGGCTATTTTGACCTCGTAGTGAGTTCCAATGATGTTGATCGTCCCAAACCGCATCCTGATCCACTGATCAAAATTCTTAATCATTTTAAAACAAAATCAAATCATGCCTTATATGTAGGGGATTCAGAACTTGATCAAATGGCTGCAAGCTCGGCGGGTGTGCCGTTTGTCGCATATCAAAATCCACTGCTTAAGGCCGATTTTCATATCAACAGCTTAAAAGAAATTGCCCGAATCCTGAATATAAAGATAACGTGACACATTTCAATTTTTTCAATGAAAATGAAAAATGATAAAAATTTACAAAAGACCGTTGATCCCATCTTCATAAAAATGACCGCGTTCGTTGTCGTCTTGGTTTTAAGTTTTTGCTGGAACGGTCTGCAAAGTATTTCATATGCGAAAACACCTTTTCAGACCATTTCCACAGGGAACGCCCTTCAGATTGACATTGACGACGGATTGTGGGACGGTCCGATTCTTTTTTACAAAGGAAACGGAGAACCCGTTCACTTTATACTGGTGGAAAAGGCGCTCCAAAAGCTTTATTTATATTGCTATGACGGCCATTATCAAATGATAAAGAGCTATAATTGCAGCACCGGGGAACGGCATGGGAAGAAACAAAAAGCAAATGATCAAAAAACTCCCGAAGGGATCTATTTCAACATCACCGCTTATCGTGATTCTAAAATCACCATATTCGGCGATCGCGCTTTTGGTTTAAGTTATCCGGATATTTTTGACAATCTTGAAGGCAATTGCGGAAACGGAATATTCATCCACGGATCGAATCAGACCATAAAACCCTTTTCTTCCAACGGATGTGTGGTTTTGAACACGCGTGATCTCGCTGACCTGGACCAACGGACGTCTTTGGAAACAACACCGGTTATCATTGCGGAGCATCTTCCCTATCGGTTTCAACCGCCGGGAAAGGAACTCTCTAAAATGACGATTTTATTTAAGCAGGCCATGCTTCCCGAACGATATCAACCTTTGCGTCGAAAGTTCCGTTATATTACCGTATTCGGTTTTGGGAAGCGTGTTGTGGCCGTCAGCGAGGTAGAGATCAAGGATAGAGAGAATACTCATGGGTTTTCAAGGCTTTATCTATATCGTCCGGGTAAAAATCTTATGGTGTTGCTCAAGCGGGAATGGAGCGAACAATGACAGGTTATGCATTATGTCTTTTAGGTTATTGGTTCCCGAATCCGTTATATGAACCGCAATCCGGACACTCCCAGGTTATCCCGTTGCAGGACATTCCCCAAAAATTTTCCATCATGCATTCCTGACAAATAGCGAAGCCACAACGACATGTCCAACAAAAAGGCGCGCTATTTCTGCAGCAATGGCAAGTAGCTTGCCGGGTTCTGCGACGTTTTTCCCTATAAGATGTGTTTTTTACAGAGCCTGCCATTTTCAATCTTTATGCATTGGGTACACGACATCATTTCATCGGAAGCTTCGCTGCCGGACTTGCCGTCTCATGGAATTAATGATAGAGACAAAATTAATGCAAGAGCGTATTCGTGTCAACCGCCGTCATTCTTTAAAGGATGTCGAATAAATACCGTCCGGAAGTGGAATCCAAATGAAAAATGACAAAACGTTATATCTCATCGACGGGAGTGCATATATTTATCGTGCCTATCATGCCATAAGGAGCTTGGCCAATTCAAAAGGTTTCCCCACCAATGCCGTTTTCGGGTTTACCCGCATGTTAATCAAGCTCCTTGAGGACCGTTCTCCGAAATATATGGGCATGTTTTTTGATGCCAAAGGGCCGACATTCAGACATGAAATTTATCGGGATTATAAAGCCAATCGCCCTCCCATGCCGGATGATTTGGCGATGCAAATTCCTTACATAAAGGAAATAACCCATGGATTCAACATTCCGGTCATTGAAATGCAGGGCTTTGAGGCGGACGACCTTATCGGCACTTACGGATGCCGGGCTGAAAAAGCAGGGTTTTCGGTTGTCATGGTCACGGGCGATAAAGATTTCGTACAGCTTGTTACGGATCGCGCAATTATCTGGGATCCAATGAAAGACAAAACCATTGATATTGAAACCGTTAGAGCAGATTTCGGCGTAGAACCTTCTCAAATGGTCGATGTAATGGCACTTTCCGGAGATCCGTCGGATAATATCCCCGGTGTTCCCGGCATCGGTCCGAAAACGGCGCTGTCTTTGATTAAAACCTTCGGGTCCATCGGTCGCCTTTATGAACAGGTTCATACGATTTCAAAGAAAAAACAGCATCAAAATCTCGTTCAATACAAGGAGCAGGCTTTATTAAGCAAAAAATTGGTTAAAATCGATATTGAAGTTCCCCTTT
>JARRRC010000404.1:0-2826 GCA_037381105.1 Desulfobacterales bacterium | reverse complement strand
ACAACCAGTGTTTTAACAGCATATATAGCATGGGATATTCACACCAGTCACTGTATACCGCTGCCAGTCGAACAATGGAACACGGAAAGGATTCCGAATATTCATTGATAAGCAATTCTGCTCTCCGCTTGCTGCAGGCATAAGGAAAATCGGCATCAGCAGGGCTCTCTTCGGTTATAGCTTGACCTTTGGGAGGGAATCTACACGCGGCCACTGAACTGGAAAAAATAAAACGCTTAACTTCCAGCATGTTTGACAGCTCAAGGAGATAGCGTGTGCCAATAACATTGACATGCTCATACACAGGGTTTTCTTTCAGTGTGAAATCATAATACCCGGCCAGGTGCAGAACATAATCCACTCCACCATGATCTTTGATATATTTATAAATTTTCAGCAAATTATCCCACTTGGTGATATCCGTCTGCAGCCAATGTACCGTATTTTTAATAGGGATGCCCGCTTCTTTTTGACTGCGGCGTGCAATACAGAACAGGTGAAATTTATCGGACACGGCGATGACAAAATGCCGGCCGATAAACCCGGAGGCGCCGGTAACCAGTATTCCCGGTAATTTCTGATTGATTTTATTCATCCTTTGCCATTTGCTGCCTGAGAATAAAAAAAGCACCGTAAAGCCGTAAACATCGCCATACCCATTACACCCTCACCGATTCCGGAAATCAAAAGGAACTTATTGGATATTTAAATAAAAATGTTTTCATGTATTAAATTCGGAAGCATGGTGCCGTATTCCAATAAATTGCGATGCAGCTCAAAGCATCGTGTCAAATCATGGCGAATGTGCCCGAGCCTGGCATCTCGTATGTATTGATAAAGGTAATCTCTGTACGCGGGATGTGCACATTTTTCGATGATGATTTTGGCTCTTTGCATGGGCCCCAGTCCTCTGAGATCCGCAAGGCCCTGCTCGGTAACAACGATTTGGACAGAATGTTCGTTATTGTCCACATGCGGACACATGGGAACAATGGAAGATATCCTGCCGTTTTTTTCAATGGATGGGGTCATGAACACGGATAAATAGCTGTTTCTTGTAAACTCGCCGCTGCCGCCGATGCCGTTCATGATATCCATACCATAGACATGGGAAGAATTAACGTTCCCGTAAATATCAATCTCAATCGCGGTGTTCAAAGCGATAACCCCCAGCCGCCGAATGACCCCCGGATGGTTTGAAATTTCCTGAGGTCGCAGCACGATCCGAGATACAAAAAAATCTATGTCATTGATAATTTGTTTCAACTTACGAGGCGTGATCGTAAGGCTTGTTGCACTGGCACCCATTAATTTTTCATCCGCCATGAGATCTACCATGGCATCCTGAAAAACTTCGGAATACATGCAAAACGGGGGAATATCCGGATGGCTGCCCAGAGCAGCCAGTACGCTGTTGGCAATCTTGCCAACGCCGGCTTGGAGCGGCAATAATTTTTTTGGAAGCCGGCCTTTATGCATCTCTTCCAACAAAAAGTTAACCACATGTTCGGCGATTCGGCGGCCGATATCATCCGTTATCGCCAGTTCGCCGACTTGATCGGGTTCGCAACTTTCCACAATGCCGACAATCTTTTTTGGGTCAACGACGGCATAGGGCAATCCGATACGGGTCAGAGGTGCATAGATCTGTATGGGATATCGGTTGGGCGGTGGCGGCATAACAAAAATATCCGCCATTTCTCTGAGCCGGGGAGATTGGTGTCTGTTGATTTCAATGATCACCTTTTGTGCGTGGCGGAGATATGTCGGAGATGCGCCAATAGACGTCGTAAGAAACACCCTTCCGTCTGAGGTTATCTCTGTGGCTTCAACTGCCGCAAAGTCGATTCGGCCAAAAAAACCTTCGGCAACCGCCTGCGGAACATGGGAAAGATGCATGTCCACATATTCAACCTCTTGCCGATTAATCTGTCGGCGTAAAACAGAACCCGACTGATACGGTGCCCGCCATGAAACGGCTTCCGCCCGCGCCAGCTCATCATCGACGATACGCCCGCTGGAAGCTCCGGTAAGCACCCTTACTTTGAAATGGTTTCCTTTTTCATGTTCATCACGGGCACGGGAGGCAATCGCTTGAGGAACCACTTTTGCGGCACCGGCGGGGCTAAACCCACTGAATGAAACCGTATCACCGTCTTTTATGAGCAAAGCGGCTTCATCCGGTGTTAAAATGGGATATGATAAAACATTCATTAAATAATTTCTTTTTGCCTTCGATGTCAGAGACTTCTTGGCAATAATCAGAGGTTAAACTTTCGTTTAAAGGTTATTCAATTTTCTGAGATTCCGGTTTTTTACAATTATGAAACATAAATGCCGATGAAATACTACCATTTCTAAGGATCTCGTTGATGGCCTGTTTGAGACTGTTAATTGAATGGTTGCTTTTAATGATATAGATCAGTACCGGAAGATCCGGCAGGTTCTTCTTGATATCATTTAAAGTTTGCCAACTGTCGAAACTTTCCGAGTGGAGACCTAAAAGCACTAAATCCGGTCTGTTCTCCGTGATATATTCCCAGAGCAATCTGACGGTATGTAATGTCACGACGTGAAAGTTCGCCATAGTCAGTTCATCATATAAACGCTTGCGAAACAGTTGTTTGTCGTCGACAATTAGAATCTTGGGCATTTTAAACTTTCCATGCAACCGAATGTCGGATTTAAAAAGTACACATGCGCAGGTTTCTTCATTATTGAAGAATTCTCGCAAGAAACATGCCATAGTGATAAATTTAATAATATGCGCTTTTTCAACAAGTTATTTTATATTTTTCTTTTCATTTGAATCAGATCTGTGTCGAT
>JARRRC010000403.1:0-2841 GCA_037381105.1 Desulfobacterales bacterium | reverse complement strand
CCATACTCAAGTCCCTAAGTTTCAAATGCACTTCCGGGGTTGAGCCCAGTGGGGTAGACCGCGGCTCCCGCAGGTTTTTTTGCGGGAGAACGCGGAGGGGGCAGGAATGCCACCGCTGCTAAGTCATTGAAATGACCAGACGCGCAGACGTCGGAGTGAAACGGGGAGGCGCACCCCCTGAACACTTACGTTCAATTTAACCTTTGGATAAAATTCAGGATCGCTTTATGGACTTTCTCTGAGTCCTCGCCAAGCAGTATGCCGTGGCGGTTAAAATTAAACAGGAGATAGGCTTTTTCCTCGGATCCGATATGTTTAAATGCCCGCTGGGATCCGCTGGGTTTCACCACAGGGTCTCCAAGAGATTGAATCACCAGTGCCGGCATTTGTATGTCAGGTAATTTATCTTTCACGTCTTCCATGAGCCGTTCCAATTCATGTACCCCGCAGACCGGATTCCGAAAATAATTAATATGGGGATTTTCCGGATGATTCTCGACAAATTCCATTTTGCCCCCATCGAAACGAACCTTTTTCATCCACCGGTTCCAAACATCTACCGCAGGAACAAATTTTGAAGAAAAGTCATTAAGACTCATGGACGGACAAACCGCAAAAACGCCCTTGATATTCTTCAGTCTTGACGCCAGCTCCAGAGCCAGCAATCCTCCGGCCGAAAATCCGCCCACCACAACCTGACGGCACAGATGACTCATAATGGCATAACCCCTTTCAACAGAGGTTATCCAGTCCGTATAGGTCCTGTTTGCCAGGTCTTCCGGAGAAGTACCGTGTCCTTTCAAACAGGGGGCATATACCCACAACCCGTTTCGACCCAGAACCTCGGCCAACTCCTTAACCTCAAAGGGGGCAGCCATATACCCGTGCACCAGAACCACCCCCGTGTCACGGGAGGTGCCTTTGATCAGAAAAGGTTTTCCGATATCCTTCTTTTTTGTTTCTCCGTCAATATAAAATGTTTTATAATCCTTTTCAAATTCATCCATCGCATTTTTCATCAAGACGCCGGCGATTTTCTTTTTCAGCCAAAATCCCGGTATCCAGGCATACCTACTTATTCTGTGCTGGAGTTTTTTTAAAGGTTCCACCTCATTTGCGATGACTGCAATGGGATTGTCAATGCGGATTCGATGAAAATCAAAAGAAGAGGTAAATTTTGAGGCGTCCTTTATAAGCGTATCGTTTTTAACTTTGACAATCCCTTTTTCTTCGGCAATTTTGACGAAGTTTTCAAGCCTGTTGAAGCGGTCGTCTATCAACAGATGCGTTTGATCCGAAATGAGATTTTCGTGCAGATATAGTCCTGTTTTGTCGAGATTGCCCGTAATCACATAAAATGCCCTTCTCTTGAGATCATACCCGTCGATCTTTTTAAACGGGATTTTCTTTAACAGAGATGCAAAAATGTGATCATGGTTCACGGTGGTCATGCTGTAAATGGCGGACATGTATTTCTTCATAATTTTTAAGGCAACATTTCGCATGATCTGTTTTGAAGGAATCGGGTCATCGAAACCGATGTGATGGCTTGAGGAGATATCCTGTTGAATGGCCGAACGCTGCATGAACGACCTGATGTCAATCGGTTCGCCGAACCGAATATCCATATCTACTCCGGTCAGCAGCATGCTCCCTTCGGTCATAATCTCCTCCAGCATGCGTTCCGGCACATTTTCTATCCAACGTAAAGCCAGCTTGCTGAGAATATTTTCATGTGCCCTGAGCGGATAATAGGTAATGTTCACCGGTACGATATACGTATTATTGTCGATAACCTGATCAATGGCATTGATTCGAAAGCGATCCATCAGCAGCCGGGCTTCGTCAGGAACCTTATCCAACGTGAACCGCAACCGCTGGCGGTAAAATTCCGTTCTGAGCCCCAGCGTCGCAGCGCCGGTGTGCGGCGGCTGTTTGCCGCCGGCGTAAGAAATCATGAATTGTCCTTTTTCAACGATTTTTTTGTTTTTGACCATTCGGCCTTCGGGAAAAATAATCCACTTGGCCTCGCCGGTAAGCAGACTTTTGATAATGAGAAGATCCCGGTGGGGGTCTTTTGTGGAGACCGCACCCACCTTATCAAGAAAAACACCCAGGGCGCCTTCAAAAAATTGATAATCGGCAAGAGACCAAACCGGAATTTCCGTCAGTTTATGAATTTGATAAGGCAAAAGGAGGGTTTCGATTCGGGTAAAATGATTCACGACAAAGATGACGGAACCTTCGGGAATGTTCTCCTCTTCGTGAATACGGATGTTTGCCTTTGAAAGTCCGGCCAATGTCTTGATGGCAAAGGCTGTGGTTCGATACGCAAAAGGGTTCATGGGTTGACGTTTAAAAACGGTGTTGGTTTCGAATCTTAAATTGCAGTTGACAGAACAGACAACTATCATTAGATTAAAACGTTTTGAAATAAAAATAAAGAATTTTTCGGAGGCCCGCCGTGTATTCAAAAATACTGATTCTGCGATTCCCCAAGACAGAAGTGGAAAAGCCCATTGTTTGCTATCTTTCCAAGGATTTTGACCTGACGTTCAACATTCTCAATGCTTCCATACTTCCCAGAAAAGAAGGCGTGATGGTATTGGAGCTCGCCGGAAGCCGAAAAGATTTCAGGGAAGGCGTAAAATATCTAAAGCAACGGGGAGTCCAGGTATTGAATGCGTCTCAAGAAATAAAACGCATCAACAATAGATGTACCCATTGCGGCGCCTGCACGGCTGTCTGCCCGACACACGCCCTTTCTATTAAACGGCCTGAAATGTCTGTGGACTTTAATCAGAAAAAATGCAGCGTATGCGAATTGTGCGTTGCGGCCTG